>NZ_JAESLA010000017.1:18264-168542 GCF_017892405.1 Staphylococcus sp. GDY8P85P
CGCCCGCAAGGATGACTAGAACTGAGAAAAGCTTGATTTAAGCGCCTTCTCAGTTCAGTCAGCTACTGCGTAATTGCAAAATAGCATAATTATATTATTTATGTCCCAGTCTCGACTATTTATCTAGGCATAATGCCCTAGTTTATATAAAATTATTTTAATTTACGACTTTCATCTTTAATCAATGGTTTATCTGGTGATACAAATAACCATAAAATTGCTGCGATAACTGCTGGAATAATTAGCAATTGGAAAGTCATTGTCCAACCAAGTGATGCTACTAATGCACCAGCTAAGAATGGACTTAATAACGCACCAATGTTACCCCATAAGTTCATCCAACCAGATACAGTACCTGCGAAGTTTCTACCAATGTCATTCGCTGCAGCCCAGCTCATACCCATTGATACGCCCATACCGCCTAAACCAAGTGATAACCAGAAAATAGTTACATATAAATTATCAGTATGTACTGCAAAGAAAATTGAAACTGCAAATACGATGAAACCTACAATAGCAATCAAACCTCTTGAAACAAATCTTGATTGACCACTGCGTAAAATTTTATCTGAAATCGCACCAGCAGATAAAATTAAAATAAACATAATGAACCAAGGTAATGAACTAATCGCCATGTCTTTAAATTCTACATGATATTGTTCAGTTAAGTACGTTGGTAACCAAATTAAGAATAATGAAATAACAAATTGTACTACAAAGTATTGACCTGCAATCGCATAGAAACTAATACGACGGAAGAATTGATTCCATGGTGGTAATGATTTCGTTGTTTGAACAAGGTCACGATTCTCCATAATGAAATGTTTCTCTGCGTCATTAACCATACGATGTTGTTCAGGTAAATCTTTCGCAATAATTCCCCATAATATTGCAATTAAGATACCTGCCACACCAAAGATATAAAATACCGCTTGCCAGTTAAATGCGTTTACAATAGCAATTGTAATGACAGGTGCTAATACAGGCCCAAAATATGAACCAGCAAGTAACATACTTGATGCTCTACCTTTCTCATCTTTAGAGAACCAGTTTGCATTAAACACGGCGTTTGATGGATACATAGGCGCTTCCCCGATACCGAATAAGAAACGAACTAAATATAATAAACCGTGATGTTTAATCATACCTGTTAAAATGGTGAAAGCACTCCACCATACTAAAGCAATTGTAATCATCTTACGTGGTCCGAATTTCTCAGCTAGCATACCTGAAGGTACTTGCATTAAAGCATAACCTAACGAGAAGAATGAAGCTAATAGACCAAATTGTTGTTTTGTCATATGTAAATCTTCCATCATTTGCGGGGCAATATACGAAATGTTGGATCTATCCATATAGGCGATTACACCTATAATAAAAAATGCTAATGCAAAAAACCAACGAACACTACTTTTCTTTTGTCTTTGTACCATAACCTCTTTTTCCTACTTCCTCTAATTTGTTGATTCTAAATATGTTGTCTAATATACTCACAAGACTCCCTATTATACAAAAATAACTCCCTTATAACCCTTACCATCATAGGGTTTTTAGCATTTATTTTTATTTATATTACCAGGTTTTGAAATCGTTTTCAATATCTTATTTAAAAGTTCTTTTATTAAATTGTACATCGTTCGTTACTTTATTCACTAATTGCGTCATTGGGGAGTGGAGCAGCATTCTTTTCACATTCATTGTCCACTCCCAGCTTGCTTAGCTTGTAAAATCACTTTCGTGATTTTTTGTGTTGGGGCCCCGACTTCCAGCTTGCTGTGTTTGTAGAATGTCGTAATGTCATTCTTTGTGGTGGGCCCCACTCCCAAGGATGACTAGAACCGACAAAAGCTTAATTTAAGCGCCTTCTCCGTTCAGTCAGCTACTGAGAATTGGTGAAATAGGATCATTATATGATTGATGTCCCTTGCTCTTCCTATTAAAATTTGAACTCTATTCGAAAAAATTGTAGAATAAATTTGAAATCAAACGTGAATCATAATTATTAAAAATTAAATAGATAATTTATCCACTGGAAGTGCCTTTGTTTAAGGCTGAGAGTAAAGAAAGAACTTTATAATTCCTGGAACCTGATCCAGTTTGCACTGGCGTAGGAAAGTGGCTTGCTAAATAACGTTCTATATAGACCAACGCTATTTCCTACGAAGGAGATAGCGTTTTTTTCATTTATTAGGAGTGATAGCCATCTTTATAGCGATAACAACTTACAAACATTTAACAGCGTCAGATTTACAACATTTTCTTGATATTAGTGAGGGGATTGATGGTTTACTCTTTCGTACCCCTATGTCTAGAGATGAGTTGCGTTCTTTTCTCAGCAGATTAATCGTTGCTGGATTCCCTAGAGATAAAATCATTGTCCATAGCGATGTCGAATTATTAGAAGCGCTAAATCTTACACGTTTACATTGTCGCGAGATGGACACGTTGGCATTCCACTATAAAGAACACCATCCAGAGGTGCAGGTTAGCATGTCAACGCACTCGGTTGACACTGTTAAACAGGCTTATCGACATCACTTGGATTATGTCTTTTATGGTCATATATTTCCAACCGCTTCTAAGCCAAATCAGCAACCTAGAACATCGTCCGAAATCAACGATGTTTTGCACGTGCCTATCCCGATTTATGCCATAGGTGGTATGACGAAAGATACGATACATCAACTGCCGCCTGGCTTTGCAGGTATTTGTGCAATCTCATACTTTATGAACGCATCTTTACAACAAATTCAACATCTACGAAAGGAGTGGTTGAAAGATGCATGACGTTCTTATTATTGGTTCTGGTGTCATCGGAATGTCCATTGCAAGACACCTTAGTCACACGCATCTCGACATCGCAATCGTTGACCGAGATATACCTGGTAAACATGCATCCTATAAAGCTGGTGGCATGTTAGGTGCTCAGAATGAATTTACAGAAGATAGTGATTTATTTCGACTTGCACTCGAGTCGCGAGACCTCTTTCCTGAATTATGCCAATCTTTACAAGATGAAACGGGCATTGATATTCAATATCAAGCATCTGGATTAATTAAAATTGCGAATCAACCTAGTGATGTAGCCCATTTACGTGCACAATATCAATTCCTACACGCATTAGATCACAATGTTGTTGCGCTCTCAGACAATGACTTGGCCGATTTAACGAATGGTAATGTCTCTGCAGCAGACATGGCTATTTATATCCCAAATGATGGACAAATCAATGCGAATCATTATACGAAAGCATTGTTTAAATCTCTGCAACAACGTCACATTACGCGCTACTTTAATACAGACGTTACTGGCATTCATCGTCAGAATGGCTATTATCAAATCGCATCATCTAAAGGTGATTTATATGCTAAAAAGGTCATCGTTGCAGGTGGTGCATGGTCATCTCAACTATTAAAGCAGTATCAACTACCACGTGAGGTTGTTGGCGTTAAAGGTGAAGTCCTACTTGTGGAACACGATGATTTACATTTAGATCAAACGGTATTTATGACCAATGGATGTTATGTTGTGCCAAAACAACCCAATCGTTATTTAATTGGTGCTACGAGTGAATTTGATAATTATTCCGTAGGTAATACAACGCAAGGCATTTCCTGGTTGAAACATTATGCAACAGCACGTATTCCTGAACTTGCAAACGCACGTGTACTCAAACAATGGTCTGGCGTACGTCCGTACACAGAGAGTGAACTACCAATTATGGACCAAATTGATGATGGCTTATATATGATTACCGGTCACTATCGTAATGGTATTTTATTATCTCCTGTGATCGGACGTGACATCGCAAATTGGCTATTAACTGGTATCAAACCAGCTCAATATAAATCTTTTAATGTCTCAAGGAGGTTAAATCATGAAATGTATCATTAATGGTGACACGTTCACGTTCGACTCGGAACAATCGATTCATCAAGTGCTCGAATCACTTGAGTTAGACCCACAACGTGTCATTGTTGAACATAATAAAACATTGATTAAGCAAGATGATTATCATCAACACACTGTGCGTGAAGATGATCAATTAGAACTATTAGAATTTGTTGGAGGCGGATAAAATGTTTAAAATTGGCAATTTAGAATTACACTCTCGTTTGTTATTAGGTACAGGAAAGTTTGAAAATGAAGACATCCAAACTAAAGCGATTAAAGCTTCGGAAACAAATGTACTTACGTTCGCAGTTAGACGTATGAACCTATACGATAAAAATTTACCTAACCCACTTGCAAATATTAATTTAAAAGACTTTATCACTTTTCCAAATACTGCTGGCGCTAAAACAGCTGAAGAAGCAATTCGTATTGCAGAAATCGCTAAACATGCGGGTGTATGTGACATGATTAAAGTAGAAGTTATAGGTGATGATGAAACATTATTACCTGATCCTTTCGAAACCTACGAAGCTTGTAAAGTATTACTTGAACGAGGTTATATTGTATGTCCTTACATTTCTAACGATGTTGTCTTAGCTAAACGTTTAGAAGATTTAGGTGTGCACGCCGTTATGCCGTTAGCCTCACCTATTGGAACAGGTCGTGGCATTAATAATCAACTGAATTTGAGCTACATTATTAAGAATTCAAATGTACCAGTTATTGTTGATGCAGGTATTGGTTCACCTAAAGATGCATGTCATGCGATGGAATTAGGTGCTGATGGCATCCTTTTAAATACGGCAGTATCAGGTGCGAAAGACCCTGTGAAAATGGCAGAAGCAATGAAGTTAGGCATTCACGCTGGTCGCTTATCTTATGAAGCAGGACGAATTCCAGTAAAATACACTGCCCAAGCATCAAGCCCAACTGAAGGTTTAGGATTCTTATAATGCAACGATACAATCGGCAAATGAGATTTCCACCGTTTGGTGCACATGGCCAACATGCTTTATCGGATGCAACGTTGCTTATTTTAGGTGCCGGCGCATTAGGTAGTCATGTTGCTGAACTTCTTGCTCGTATGGGTGCACATCACATCGCAATTGTTGATATGGATATTGTTGAAACGTCTAATTTACATCGACAAGCATTGTACACTGAGGCAGATGCATTCAATATGGTGCCTAAAGTACATGCTGTTCAACAACATATCGCAGACATCAATCATCATGTAGATGTACAAACGTATTATCAAGAAATCACTTCATCTAATATTGAAGATATTATCACCGCCGTTAAACCCGATATCATCATTGATGGCATGGACCATTTCAAAATACGCTATCTTATAAATGAAGTATGTCATAAGCACCAAATCCCTTGGGTTTATGGTGCAGCTGTTGGCAATAAAGGAACCGTTTATGGTATTGATTTCAAAGGCCCTTGCCTAAAATGTCTTTTAAAACACATGCCATCCAGTGGTGAGAGTTGTGCGATTAACGGTGTTTTACCTCCTATTATTTCACAAGTGGCGAGTTACGAAGTTTCTGAAGTGCTACGTTACTTATCAGGGGAAGGCTTTTCAAAGAAATTAATTACGATTGATACATGGCAGATCGATTACAAAGCGATGAACGTCGATATATTACAAGACCATGCTTGTGACGTATGTGCCAATCAACACTATTCACTCTTAGAAACAAAACAACAACACCATATTGAAAGTTTATGTGGCCGTACCTACCTTTTCCGATATCAGCCTAATGTCTTTCAACATGCACATCATCTTCCTGGAACGCTTGTGAAGGCCACGTCTTTCGCAAAATTAATTAAAGATGACCATTACGAAATCACTTTATTTAAAGATGGCCGTATGAATGTCTATGGTGTCGAAGATGATGAAGAGGCAACGCAACTCTATCAACACTATTTAAAAGCAATGAAATAACGGTTGTCATTAGTTTATACAAGCAATTCATAGTAAATTTTATTATAATGAATTTACTATGAATTTTTTATTTTTGAAATCAAATGGTAAAAATTAATGTGATCGAGATGATTTCGACGCCGTATATGGCTTTCACAGTTATTGCGTTGTGTTGTCTCGAACGCTTCTAAAAGGAGTTCTTATATATAAATGGAACAATTAATTACTGATTTTATTAGTAAATGGGGTTATACAGCCATATTCATTCTTATCTTATTGGAGAATATATTACCTGTAGTCCCTTCTGAAATTATACTTACGTTTGCTGGTTTGATGTCGGTTAAATCTGGTTTATCTATACCATTCCTATTCTTAATTTCAACAATCGCATCATTTATCGGGTTACTCATCCTGTATTATCTTTGCCGTTTAATTAATGAAGACAGTATTTATCGCTTTGTAGACAAACATGGTAAATGGTTTAAGCTGAAAGGTAAAGATGTTAAGCGTGCTAATGATTGGTTTAAACGTTATGGCGCATGGGCTGTACTGCTATGTCGCTTTATCCCAGTATTACGCGTACTCATCACAATCCCAGCTGGTATTAATAAAATGAATGTCGTTACGTTCGTCGTCTTATCATTATTAGGTACGACAATTTGGAACTTTGCCTTAATCTTACTCGGTCGTATGTTAAGTGGTAGTTTCGACGCTTTAATGGCCGGTTTACACACATACTCATACATTATGTACGTGATTATTATTCTTGCAGTTCTTTACGTGCTTTATAGAATATTCTTTAAAAATAGAAACCGCGTTAAGTAATATGTGAAAGCCTCAGAATCCATTGGTGACTGAGGCTTTTTTATTAAACAGTCGTATTTTAAGAATTAATTCTGACATTTTAAGCATCACCATTGAAAAAGTGATGCGTTTTAAAGATAATTAATGTAAGCGGTTTTATAAACTATCTACAATGAATATCAATTCCAAACAGGAGTGAAATACGATGACACAAACGACTGAAAGTGAATTACGAGAGAAGTATTTAGATTTATTATCACAACAATTTGATAGCCCTGAAAAGCTGGCAACAGAAATCGTCAATTTAGAGTCAATTTTAGAATTACCAAAAGGCACAGAACATTTCGTCAGTGACCTTCACGGTGAATATGAATCGTTCCAACATGTATTGCGTAATGGCTCTGGTAACGTTCGTTCTAAAATTAATGACCTTTATGCTAAAAAGTTATCTCAAAAAGAAATTGATGACTTGGCTGCGCTTGTCTATTATCCTGAAGAAAAATTAAAACTCGTTAAAAATAATTTCGACTCAAAAGGTAAATTAAATGTTTGGTATATCACTACAATTGAACAATTAATTGATTTGATTACCTATTGTTCATCAAAATATACACGTTCAAAATTACGTAAAGCATTGCCTAAAGAATATACATATATTGTTGAAGAACTACTTTATAAAAATAACGAATTTAACAATAAGAAATCCTACTATGAAACATTGGTAAATCAAATTATCGAGTTAGAGCAATCAGATGATTTAATTATTGGATTATCCTATAGTATTCAACGTCTTGTCGTTGACCATTTACATGTGGTTGGAGATATTTATGACCGTGGTCCGCAACCTGATAAGATTATGGACACGTTAATCAACTATCACTCTGTTGATATTCAATGGGGGAACCATGATGTTTTATGGATTGGTGCCTATGCAGGTTCTAAAGTCTGTTTAGCTAACCTACTTCGCATATGTGCACGCTATGACAATTTAGACATCATTGAAGATGCTTATGGCATTAATTTACGTCCATTATTAACACTTGCAGAAGAACATTATAGCGGCAATAATCCATCATTCAAACCGAAGAAACGTCCTGATAAACCAGTTGGATTATCTAAACTTGAAGAGAGTCAAATCACTAAAATCCATCAAGCGATTGCGATGATTCAATTCAAACTAGAAATGCCAATCATTAAACGTCGTCCTAGCTTTGAAATGGAAGATCGACTAGTCTTGGAACAGATTAACTATGATACAAATGAAATCACCATTTATGGGAAAACATATCCTTTAAAAGATACATGTTTCAGTACCGTAGACCCAGAAGATCCTGGTAAATTATTACCTGAAGAGGAAGAAGTAATGAATAAATTGTTGCTTTCATTCCAACAATCTGAGAAATTAAAACGTCACATGTCCTTCTTGATGAAGAAAGGCAAACTTTACCTTCCATATAACGGTAATTTACTCATTCATGGCTGTATACCTGTTGATGAGCACGGAGAAATGGAGTCGTTTGAAATTGAAGGTGAACAACATAAAGGACGTGACCTATTAGATGTCTTTGAAAGACATGTACGTTACGCCTACGATTACAAAGATATAACAGATGATTTATCTACTGATTTAGTATGGTATCTATGGACTGGTAAATATAGTTCTTTATTTGGTAAAAGAGCCATGACAACATTCGAACGTTACTTCATCGAAGACAAAGCTTCGCATAAAGAGCCTAAAAATCCATATTATTATTTACGAGAAGATGTGGATATGATTCGTAAAATGTTAAAAGACTTTGGCCTTAATCCAGATGAAGGTAGAATCATCAATGGTCATACACCTGTAAAAGAAATAGATGGTGAAGACCCTATTAAAGCAGATGGCAAAATGTTAGTGATCGACGGTGGTTTCTCGAAAGCATATCAAAAAACAACTGGTATTGCTGGCTATACATTACTGTACAATTCATTCGGCATGCAATTAGTCGCTCATCAACATTTCGATTCAAGAGATAAAGTATTATCAGATGGCGCAGATGAATTATCTGTTCGTCGAGTGGTTGATGAAGAATTACAACGCAAAAAAATTAGAGATACCAATGATGGTAAAGTACTCCAAGAACAAATCCGCATCTTAAAATTATTAATGCACGATAGATATTTGAACTAACATTTGACTAGACTGATATACAAAATTATGGGAGTGGGACAGAATTTGTTTTAAATTCATTGCCTCACTCCCTTTTAAGCATTATTTAAAAACTCATCATAATCCTTTTCTAATATACATCTCTTAAGATGCCGTATACCCCATGTTCATATTGCGGTATCGGTTTAGTACTCTTATTAAATGACACCACACTACTATCATCAATATGATAAAGAATCATATCATTATCAGTAATGTTATCGTATGCTTCCGCAGACACTTCAACAATATTTTTATTGGCAATCGTATTATCAAACCATCTTGGACTATGTGATTCATCAAATAAAATGTGATTGCGCAGCGGTCCATTTAAATTATTACGTGCTTGTTCGTCAGTAAAGGACACAGGCATCATACTCACATGATTCAAGCCGAACTCCGGTACCAACTCATTAAAAGCTAAACTATTAAAAATAAATGACTTGGTCATTAATAAACATTTATTGTAACGAATTAAATCTGCATATATTCGATCACTACTTGATAATAGATTCCCTTTAAACACCTCAAAGCCAAGTTCTTCCGCTTTATCTGATGTATTCTCAAATAGATTAAATACCATAACCGGTATATCATGTTCACGCAGTTTTGTACCTAAGTGGAATGAGAATTCACTTTCACCAACGATGATGACACCTGGTGGTTCAGTACTTGCTAGGCCAAACAACTTACTTAAAGGAATAAAGCTAAATCCATATATAACTACCGTAATAAACACAAGACCAAAGGTTACAGGCGTAATATAACTCGCCATTCTAGCATGGTTATCTAGAAATAACCTACTAAAGAATTGCGCAACAGTTAAAACGACAATCCCTCGTGGTGCCATTAAAGCAACAATCGCACGTTCTCTTTTCGTGATTTCTGTACCTATCGTTGATGCTAACACTGATATCGGACGTACCAAGACAATCATTGCAATCGCAAAGACTACTAATTGCCATGATAAAACATCCATTAATACCGATGATGTTAATGATGATGTAATTAAAATAAAGACAGTCGATACAAGAATAGAGGATGCATTTTCAATGAAATGATCTGACTCCTTGTAAATTAAATCATGTCTCTTATAACGCGCCATCATTAAACCAAAAATTGTTACGGCTAATAGGCCAGATTCTTGTAATATTTGATCACAAATACTGAATACTAACAGAATAAACACTAACTGAATCGAAGGCATTAAATTTTGCGGGATGAAATCACGTTGGATTAACCAATTGAAAATGAATGATGCGCCAAAGCCGATAATGGCTGTTGCTATAATTTTCAAAATGAAAATTAAAATGACTTGAACACCGAAGCCCTGTTCAAATATTTGATAAATATAAAACGCAGTTAATGCGAGTATAGGACCAATAGGATCTAAGATAATGCTTTCCCATCTTAAAATAGAATCTACGCTCTTACGCACTTTCGCTTGCTTTAGCAATGGCTGAATCACAGTTGGGCCAGTAATTAAAAATAACCCGCCCATTACAACCGCTACAGCAATTGGGAAATCTAAAATTTTATGTAATGCAAGCGCACCGAGCACCCAAGCGATAGCTGCGCCGATGGTAATAATTCGAATAACCGCTTTAGAGATGCCTCTTAATTCACGAAAATCCAAATTACTACTGCCTTCGAATAGGATTACCGCTACAGCTAATGACACGATAGGACTAAAGACCTCAGCCCCCAATGTTTCTTGAGGGTTTGCCAGTCCCAAGATTGGCCCAATGAGTAAGCCGACAATCGACATCACTACAATGGATGGCCACTTAATTTGCGTCGCTAACCATTGGCTAAATATACCTAACGCTAAAAATAGCACAATGATTAACATAACAGGTAAATCTAATGACATACCTACACCTTCCTCAATAAGAATCAACTTTTTTCAATACTGTGTCATACTATCAAACTTTGGTTACACCTGCATTACCAATTTATAAACAAGTTGTTAATGCCTTTGTCGGACACACAATGTTCACTTCGGGTAAACTTTCCTATTTATTTCTAACCTTATTTCGTCTAAAATAGATAATTGCGTTTAAACTATATGAATTAAGTAATGATTTGAAAGGAAATTTTAATTGTGCAACTTTTTAGAGAGACTATAATGGTAGCTTTCGCATTTGTGGGTGTTGTCGTTGGGGCTGGCTTTGCGACTGGTCAAGAAATATTTCAGTTCTTCACGAGTCATGGTAGCTATAGTATTGCTGGTATTATCGTTACGGGGTTAATCATTACGTTAGCAGGCGTCTTCGTCTTAAACACTGGCTTTACGATTCAATCTCATAACCATTCTGAGTCTATTCAATATTATTTACATCCAATGATTGCACGTATTTTTGATATTATTTTAACTTTATTTTTATTCTCTTTAGCGATGATTATGACTGCAGGTGGGGCCTCAACCATACATGAAAGTTTCGGATTACCTTATTGGTTAAGTTCATTGCTATTAGTATTATTTATTCTAATGACACTGTTTCTTAAATTTGAACGTTTGATTACCGTCTTAGGTATGGTGACCCCCTTCCTAGTCATTGTTGTTTCTATTATCGCCATCTATTATTTTATAACAGGAGATGTTAATTTTAGTGCGGCGAACCGCTTCAATGAACAACACGGTTTATCACTCGGTTGGTGGTTTGATGGATTAAATTATGCGAGTCTACAAATTGCAGCCGCATTTAGTTTTTTAAGTGTAATGGGCGGTCGCATGCAACATCGTCAGTCAGCGTTATGGGGTGGCATCTTAGGCGGTATCATCATTACATTACTACTATTGATGATTAATCTAGGACTCGTTACAGAATTTGAACACATTCAATCTGTTGCATTGCCAACGCTACTACTGGCTAATCATATTTCACCGTTATTAGGTACAATGATGTCGATTATAATGATTTTAGTTATCTATAATACAATTGTTGGTCTTATGTATGCTTTTGCATCACGTTTTACAGAGCCATTCTCCAAAGGGTACTTTGTACTCATCATTGCAATGGCTATCGTTACATTTATATGTACATTTATCGGCTTTATTTCTTTAATCGGAAAAGTCTTCCCCATCATGGGATTATTTGGTTTCATACTCCTTATCCCAATTTTGTATCAAGGATTTAAACACTTCGTACTATCTAAATAATTGAAAATACATTAAACAAGACTCAAAGACGTTAGCCATACATCTTTGAGTCTTATTTCATTATGAATTCAGAATTTCTTGTCCTTGCATTAATCCTGCTTGTGTAATTTCATGACTGTTCACCCAAACTTCAGTAACATGTGCGCCCTGTTGTTTAAATAAATTCATCACGTGCGCACTCTGATCCATTGAAACAATTGGATCATGTTTGCCCATAGATAATAATACTTCTACGTCACTCATATCTTTCGATGTGGTTACTTCAATGGGATACAGTGGCGCAAATAACAAGGCTTTTTTGAATGGTGCTGTGTCTCGTAACATTAAGTTAATCGCAATATTAGCGCCATTAGAGAACCCAACTAAGACTGTTGTAGTCAAATCAAAATGATAACGTTCAGCAGCGTCATATATAAAATCTAACAACCGTTGACCACGATAGTCTAAATCTTCTTCATCGTAGACACCTTCTGCAAGGCGTTTGAAATAACGATTCATACCATTTTCATTAATTTCTCCGCGAATACCTAATAGATTATAATCAGGATTTAAAGCTGTGCCGAGTGGAATCAGATCTGTTTCATCCCCACCAGTTCCGTGTAACAGTATTAATGTCGGTGCATTATCTTTACCTGGTCTATAAATATGTTCCATCAATCCCACACTCCTTATTTTTCATTTAGTCTTAACGGTGTTAATTGAGATTCAATGTCGTATCGTCTGTCCTCGTAAAATGGTGGTAGCTGTAGTTGTTTACCTAACTCATCTACATCTTCATCGATCATAAAGCCAGGACCAGCAGTCGCAAATTCAAAGATTAATTTGCCAGGCTCTTTCATGTAAATCGCATGGAAATAAAATCGTTCTTTCACATCCGTCACATGCATCCCTTTATTTAGAAGATAGTCACGCCATTGTACATGTACCTCGTCATTTGGGACTGACCACGCAATATGATGGAAGGTGCCACCACCCCAACGTACAGGTTGTGGGTTTATAAATTTCTGAATAATAATTTGATGATGCACACTACCCACAGTTTGATACTGAACATTGTCATCTGTTTCTTGAATGTATTCTAGCCCCAAATCATCACGTAGTAATGCTTCTGTTGCTTGTGGGTCAGCTGATAACATCGTGACACCGTGAAATCCTATGATGTCATTGTTCGCATGTGTTTCATGACTTTCAACCATTGCTAATGTCAATCCATGACGATCTTCAAATTCCAATGTGGCTTGATTAAAAGAAAACGTTTGACGGGTTTGGATACCATTCGCATGTAATTTCATTTCCCAATGCGCCAAACTATCTTTCGGTATGCTAAACGCTAATCGTCCAACTTGACCTGAACCAATACGCCCTCTATAACGATTTGGCCAATTAAAGAAAGTAAGCACCATATCTTGTTGTGCTTCATGATTTGAGAAATACAAATGATACGTTGACGTATCATCAAAATTTACTGTCTGTTTAATTAACGATAAGTTTAATACATTCGTATAGAAATCGTATGTCTCTTGCGCATCGCCAACAATCGCCGAAATATGATGAATATGTGTAATAGGTTCCATCATTGAATCCCTCCTTAGTTATCACTTTTACCGGTAGTATCAAAAGGTCGTACTTGAGATTCGATTGTCTCTCTTTGTTCCTCTAAAAATGGCGGTAATGATAATTTTTCACCTAGCGTCTCATATGGTTCATCTTCCATAAATCCAGGACCATCAGTAGAAATTTCCAACAAGATGTGGCCTATACGTGCATATAAGGCTTCAAAATAAAAGCGATCTACTAAACCAGAATGAGGTGTACCTATGTCATTGTATTTGTGCAACCATTGTTCAATCGCTTGATGATCTTTAACCCTAAATGATACATGATGTACTTCACCATATCCTTGAACAGCAACTGGCCCATCTTCATCTCTTCTTAGAATCACTTGACCACCATTACCACCGTCACCAACTTCGAGCAATGCTACATTGTCTTCATCTATGATTGTTCGCATGCCATAAATACGCTCTAACAAACGCTTGAAATCATTAAAGTAGCTCACCGTAATTTCGATTGGTCCTAAACCATAAATCGCTTTATCCTCAGGAACCGGGCCGTTCTTCCAAGGTTTGCCAGGTGACACGCCGCTATCGCCCTCATCAGATACTAATTGATAATCTTGTCCATCTGCTTCTTGAAAAGGCAATACCTTCTTACCTAATACGTCTTGGATTCCTTCATGCTTCACACCAAACGCATCAAAACGTTGCATATAATAGGTTAGTGCCTCATCATTTGGTACACGGAATGATGGTTTCGTAATCGAATTTGTCCCCTTACGTCCTTGTGGTATACCAGGAAAGTCAAAGAATGTCATATCAGTACCTGCTGATCCTTCATCATCTGCAAAAAAGGTGTGATACGTTTGAATATCATCTTGGTTTACCGTCTTCTTAACAAGTCTCATACCAAGTACTTCTGTAAAAAATTTATAGTTACGTTCAGCATCATCTGTAATCGCCGTTACGTGATGAATACCTAACAAATTAGTGTCTATCATAAGTCACCCTCCATTTATTTCGATTTCGAGATAATTTAAGTTAAAAAATTAAAGTGCACAGGTTTACACTTCTGTTGTTTGCGCACTTAATTTTTTGAATGCTTGTTGAATCGTTATCAATTCTTCTTCTGATAGAAAAGAAAACGCCTGTTCTAACGTAGCAGCATGTTGGGGGAAAATGTCTGCCATAAATTGTTGCCCTTTGTCGGTAAGTGTTGCATTATATACGCGCTTATCTGATGAGTCTTTGTCACGCGTAATCCAACCCTTCTCTTCTAATTGACTCACTACGTATGAAATACTACTACTTGCGATGAGCACCCTATCTCTAATACGTTGAATCGGTTGTGGGCCTTTACTATAAAGTAATTCTAATACTGCGAATTCTGTGACATTCAGTCCATAGTTTTTCACATCTTGCTGTACGATTTTTTCTAATCTATCTAATGCTCTATTAAGACCAATAAATGCTTTCAATGAATGTTCCGTGCGATCCATTAACGCACCACCTTTAATTTATTTCGATTTCGAGATAAATTGTACACGTATTTCAACTTATCGTCAATACGTTAGTTCTATTATAAATTTATGCGCGTTTGATTACTATCTTTTTCAAAAAGAAATAAGCATGGAAATGGTAGTTACAGGGAATACTAACGTTGGAGGTGTCTCAAATGACCAATCAATTATTTATTAACAATGAATTTGTAGAGAGTAAGTCTAATAACACAATGGACGTTATCAACCCTGCAACAGGTGAAACATTTGATACAATTACTTTCGCAACTGAGGACGAAGTTAACGAGGCAATCGAAAAATCTAAACATGCACAACTTGAATGGGAAAACGTGCCCGCACCTACACGTGCAGAGCATGTAAAATTATTAATTCCTTTATTAGAGCAGAACAAAGACGCGTTAGCCCAATTGTATGTTCAAGAACAAGGTAAAACGTTGGCACAAGCTGAAGGTGAAATTGATAAAGCGATACAATTTATCGACTATATGACAAGTTTAAGCATGCGTAATAAAGGCGAAGTCCTACAAAATAGCGTAGTGAATGAAACCATTCAATTAATAAAGAAACCAGTGGGCGTGACTGCCGGTATTATTCCATGGAACGCACCCATTATGGTCTTAATGCGTAAAGTTATTCCTGCACTTGTAACGGGGTGCTCAATCGTCATCAAACCAAGTGAAGAGACGACATTACTCACTTTACGTTTGGCTGAATTATTCCGTGCTTCAACAATACCAGCCGGCCTAATTCAAATCGTACCAGGTACTGGAGAAACAGTTGGTACGCAACTCGCCACACATCAAGATGTTCAACTTATATCGTTAACAGGAAGTATGCGTGCTGGTAAAGCCGTTTATCAACATGCAGCCAATACTGTTAAAAAAGTAAATCTAGAATTGGGCGGTAATGCACCTGTCTTAGTGACGCCGCATGCAAACTTAGACAAAGCAGTAGATTATATTGTAACTGCGCGAATTAATAATGCAGGTCAAGTATGTACGTGTCCAGAACGTATCTTCGTTCATGAAGATGTGCACACAGACTTTGTCAATAAAGCCAAACAACGTATGAGTGAATTACAAGTGGGCGATCCGTTAGATGCTAACACGGATTATGGTGCCATTATTAATCAAACACAGTTAGATAGTATTGATCGCAAAGTACAAGACGCTATTCAAAATGGTGCTGACTTAGTCTTAGGTGGTCATAAATTAGATCGTGCTGGTTTCTTCTATGCACCTACCATTTTAGACAATGTTAAAAAAGAAGACAGTGCCTTTAAAGAAGAAATCTTTGGTCCTGTCCTAGCTATTACAACTTATAATGACTTTGATGAAGCAATTGATGCCGCAAATGATACAAATGCAGGTTTATCTTCTTATATCTTCTCAGAGAATTTAAAAGAAGTCATGAAAGCGACAGAACGCTTGAAGTTCGGTGAAGTTTATGCGAATTGCGAAGCAGAAGAAGTCGTTAATGGCTACCACGCTGGCTGGAGAGAATCTGGCTTAGGTGGTGCAGATGGTATTCACGGTTTCGAAGAATACTACAATACAACTGTAAGCTATATTAGATATGAATAATGAGATATAAATCCCCTAATTCCTGTAAAAAGGATTAGGGGGTTTTTAATGATTTAATGCTTTATCTAATGCTTTAATGTTCTTCTTCATGATTGATTGAAAAGTTAAACCTTTATCATTAGCTTGTTCTTTGGATAATACAGACAAATTATTAAAACTTAATGGTTTTGCATTGGTCTCGTCACGAATAACATCCGTTATCTTAGAAGTAATATTTTGTTCATAGAGTATATAGGGTTGTTGCGTATGATTAATTTGTTTAATAAGTGCAAGAATATCCTTTTGGCTTGGTTCTTCATTATTCATACCACTGACACCCTCTTGTTGGAAGTGGTAACGTTCTGCTAAATAACCTAATGAATCATGCGAAATAATAACTTTATGCCTTTTAGGATGTTCAGTAATTACTTTTAATTTTTGATCTAAATCTGTTAAGTCTTGATTTAATTTTTTAAAATTCTGCTCATAATATGTTTTGTGTTGAGGGTCTCTTTTGACTAAATCATTCTTAATTTTTTCTGTAAAATGCTTATCTAGTACTGGGTCTAGCCAAACATGTGGATCATGACTGCCCGCTTCATGATTATGTTGATGCTCGTGTTCATCATGGTCATGGTCTTCTTCAAGTAATGTATGATGGTTTAAATCAGACGCAACGGCTAATTTCATATCATTATTCGTCATTGATTCTGTAATCGTCTTAGCAACTGGATCTAGGTCGTCACTTGAATAGATAAACACATCACTTTTCGCAATATTAATCATATCTCTTTGTGTTGGTTCATATGTATGCGTGTCTGCACCCGGAGGATAAATCGTATCAACATTGACGTATTTGCCACCAATTTGTTTAGTGAAACTTTCAAATGCAAATACGGTAGTATAAATATTTAATTTATTATCCGTTGAGATATCTTTCTTTTTGGCACTCGAATATTGTTCTGTGCTACAAGCCGTTACAGTCATACAGAGACACAAAACAATAAAGAAATAGATTATCCTCTTCACACAGACCCCTCCAAGACGTAGCAAATTCGTTTACAACTATATCTTTAATAATGTAATAATGCAATATTTATATTTATTATCTATTTTGTATTTTAATATTTAGTTCATGCATGTTTCGGATTGCTTCAAAAGTGATACATATAAGTATGACATTATTAAAGGAGTGACGTTATATGGCACAAGATATTAAAAAAGGTAACCAACAATTCTATGTTGGAGAAGATGAACACAATGCGCAAGCAGTCATTACGTTTAAACAAGTAGATAATAATGAAATTGATATTGATCACACTGGTGTTGCAGATGAACTAGGTGGACAAGGTTTAGGCAAACAATTAGTTGAAGCTGTTGTCAATTATGCAAGAGAAAACAACTTAAAAATTATCGCATCTTGTCCATTTGCGAAAAATGTATTAGAAAAAAATGAAGATTATCAAGATGTTTATCTTGGATAATCCACTTCAAATATAACGACGCGCACATAAGCGTTCACGCACATTAAATCGATACAGAGCTTTTAGGCTATAATCAGGCTTGTATAGTGAGCCTGGGACATAAATAACAAGATGATGCTATTTTGCAAATTCGCAGTAGCTGACTGAACTGAGAAGGCGCTTAATTTAAGCTTTTCTCAGTTCTAGTCATCCTTGCGGGGGTGGGACAACGAATTTTAAAAGAATTCTGTCCCTCTCCCTTTTTTCATGCATTTAAAATTTAGAAAACAACTTTCTTGCTTAATTTAATGATTAGTAGTATATTTATTATACTTAATATAAATAATAAATGAAGATGATCCATTCATCTTAGGAGGCACTACATTATGAATGCATTTCACACTACTGAAGCAACACAAGTTACGAATATTACATTGAACGTTGAAGACTTAACTAAAATGACTAACTTTTATAAAAACATTCTTGGATTTTCAATTAAAGAACAAGACGACCAACACGTTATTTTCAATGTTGGCGCAAATGGACATACATTAACATTACACTATCTTGAAGATGGACGTCGTCCAGGATTTAGAGAAGCTGGTTTGTTCCATATTGCTTACTTACTCCCTACACGTGCAGATTTAGCAAACTTTTTATTCCACGCTAGTCGTTTAAACGTACCTGTAGGTGGTGGCGATCACCTTGTTAGTGAAGCATTATACTTTAATGATCCAGAAGGTAACGGCATTGAAGTATATCAAGATCGTCCATCTGAAGAATGGCAATGGGATGGTCATTTCGTAAAAATGGATACACTTGCTGTAGATGCAGATGATTTAATTGCACAACGTACAGAAGACGGTTGGGCTGGTTGGCCAGCTGATGGCAAAATCGGGCACTTGCATCTTAAAACACACGATTTAGGACAGGCACGTGACTTTTATATTGAACAAATTGGATTAGAACATATTTCTAATTTCCCACAAGCATTATTTATGTCTACACAAAACTATCATCATCATATCGCCGCTAATGTTTGGCAATCAAATCAAGTTAGAACAGATAATGACAATACTTACGGCTTAGTTCACTTTGATATCTATAAACCCAATGCTAAAGAAGAAAATATAACGTCACCTGAAGGTTTCGATATTACAGTTCATAGTGATACAAGCGTAGTTCCTGGATAGAATGATTCGTTTAATCACTACTTGCCATCGTTTAATAAACACACCATTTAAAAAGAGTCCGGACATAAATAATATAATGAAGCTATTTTGCAAATTCGCAATAGCTGACTGAACTGAGAAGGCGCTTAAATCAAGCTTTTCTCAGTTCTAGTCATCCTTGGGGGTGGGGCCCCAACAAAGAGAATTTCATCAAGAAATTCTACAAGCAAAGCAAACTGGGAGTGGACGACGAATTTAAAAGAATTCTGTCCCACTCCCTTATTTTTTTATTCTTCAACAAGTTTTCGATACTTTCTTACTGTGTCAAAATCGCTATCTTTCGCTTTCTCATAGCCTTGATGTCCATAAATATCTGTCAGTATTGTTTTACCTTTCTTTGTTTTACTCATCTCTAAAAATGCGTTACTGATTTTTGTTTTCCATTGCTGATCCATATCACTACGCACTGAAATCGTATCATTGGGTATTTTTTCTGTTCTATAAATCACTTTAGTATCTTTATAGATATTTGGGTAATCACGTTTTAAATCTGCGCGTGCATCCTGGTATGTTGCTACGGCATCGACATCACCATTTAACAATGCTATCAATGCTTGATCATGACCTTTGATTTGAGCAATGTTAATGTCATTTTGATGGATATGTACCTTTTTTAAGCTAGCCATAGGATAAATATATCCAGATGTAGATTCTGGATCTTGTAACCCTACCTTCTTACCTTTTAAATCTTCTAACGTCTGTAAATGACTATTTTGACGTACTACAATTTGTGAACGATAGTAGTCGACCAATTTCGAAGTTGGATGTCCTTTATCATCTACCAAATAACCTTTAGATTTTAATAGTACATCTGCAGCACCTTGGTCATGCGCGATTGTATAAGACACAGGTGAAATAAAGGCCACATCTACTTTTTTTGATTTTAATGCTTCTACCATCGTATTATAGTTAGTCGCTATATGTACCTTCACAGGAATGCCTAATTCTTTTGATAACAGTTGTTGTAATGGTTTAACTTTAGCATCTAATGTCTTTGCATTTTGTGAAGGTACAAATTCAACATTTAGCGTTTCTGGTTTATAATCGTCTGAACGTTTATCCTCTTTTGGTGAGCAACCACTGAGTGCGACGACGAGCACGATAAAGCTCATGAATAATACAATTATTTTTTTCATCATTTTTCCTTTTGTAAAATATAAATTTTAAAGACTTAAATTGTATTATAACGTATTTCTATTATAAAGAAGTGTAAATGTATAAAAAAAGCTATCCACAAAGTCTTTGACTTTGCAGATAGCCCTGATTCAGTTTGTAACAGATATACGTATTAACTTAGTATAAGCCTTTAGTTTCATTACTTGTATCGATAAAGATGTTTTTAACTTGTTGATAGTTTTTGATTGCATCTTTATAAATTTCTCGACCGATACCTGATTTTTTGTAACCGCCGAATGGTGCTCCAGCTGGGAATTGATTATACGTATTAATCCAAATACGACCTGTTCTTATCGCTTTAGCCACGTTTAGTGCACGATTAATATTTGTCGTGAAGATACCACCTGCTAAACCATATTCAGAATCGTTTGCAATTTTGATTGCTTCTGCTTCATCTTCGAATTTCTCAACAACGACAACTGGTCCGAAAATTTCTTCTTGTGCCAATTGATGGCTATTGTCGTTAATTTCAATAATTGTTGGTTCGAAGAAATATCCTTTATCACGTCCATTGTCAGTTAAGCGATGACCACCTGTTAAGATATTAGCATTGCTATCTTCTTCGGCAATTTTAACGTAACTTTCAATTTTTTCAAGCTGTTCTGGACCTGTTTGCGCACTCATTTTGACATCTTCATCGAATGGGTCGCCTACTTTAATATTTTCAAACGCTTCTTTAAGTTTCGGCATTACTTTATCATAAATTGATGATTGGACTAATAAACGTGAGCCTGCACTACAAACCTCACCTTGGTTAAATAAGATACCTAATTGAACGCCTTCAATTACTAGATCTAAATTAGCATCATCAAAAATGATATTTGCACTTTTACCACCGAGTTCTAATGTTGTTGGTACAATGCGTTCAGCACCTGCTTTAGCAACACCATAACCTACATCCGTAGAACCTGTAAATGATAATTTATTAACGCCTTCATGATTGAAAATCGCGTCACCTGATTCAGAACCTTTACCTGTTAAGACGTTCACAACACCTTTAGGTAATACGTCTTGGAAAATTTTTGCAAGTTCAATTAATGATAAAGGTGTTGAAGACGATGGTTGGATTACAATTGTATTACCTGCAGCTAATGCTGGCGCTAGTTTCCAAGAAGCTAATAGAATTGGGAAGTTCCATGCAACGACAGCACCAACGACACCAACTGGTTCATTGATCACTAAACTCATTGTATTGTCATCAATTTCATTGACTGAACCTTCATCAGTCGTTAATACACTTGCGAAATATTTAAATTGATTGGCTGTTAATGGCACATCAATTGTTGATGTTTCTCGATAAGGCTTACCATTTTGAAGTGATTCAATTGTCGCGAAGTGTTCAACCTTTTCGTGAATTCGACGACTAATTTCTAATAAATAATCCGCACGTTCTTCTTTAGATGTTTTACTCCAACTGTCAAAAGCATCTTGTGCAGCTTTAACTGCTTTATCAACATCAGATTTACTTGCTTTGGCTACTTTAGCTAAATCTTCACCATTAGCGGGGTTAGTTACAGTTAATGTGTCTCCACTTTCACTTGCTTGAAATTCACCGTTGATAAATAAACCGTATTGTTCCTCTAAGAAATCTTTAACGTTTACTTTTGTCATTTTTCATCATCCCTTTATAAATATTTATGAAAAACCATATGTGCGTTGTGTTTACATCAAATGTAAGCGCTTGCTTAAAGCTAATGCTATTTTACCTTATTTAAATTTTTAAATACACTAACTTGCTTGTATTTCATTTCCATATTTATAAGTAGTTAAACATTAAGAACAGAGAGCGCCTGAGACATTGATTGATGTCCAAGACGCTCTCTTTACACTTCATTAAACCCATTCGATGACATCATCGGCTGGTTGACGTACTTTAGCTTTAGGATCATGTTTACGATAGCCAAACGCAACCATTACAGATGGCGCAAACTGTTCTGTATCTATAACTTGTTCTTCAGCTAAAATTTCAGTAACTTTATCCAAATCAAATCCTTCCATAGGACATGAATCAATACCTAATAATGCTGCAGATGTCATCATATTAGCTAAAGCAATATACGTTTGCTTACTTGCCCAATCTAACAATGTTCTCTCGTTATCATTAATATGGAAACTTGTTTGGAAGTCATTGTATTTGTCTTCTACTGCTGGAATCGTACTTTCTTCATATTTTTTGATACCTCGAACGATATGTTGTACATAGTCTGAGTCAGCAGTCACGTTTTTGCGTGCAAGAATAATAACAAAATGACTAGCAGTGCTGAGTTGTTTTTGTGCACCCCAACTATAAGGTTTTAATTTCTCTTTTAAATCTTCATCCTCTAGAACAATAAAACGCCAAGGTTCTAACCCTAATGAACTTGGTGATAAGCGCCCCGTTTCCAATATTGTATGAAAATCTGAATCGCTCACATGTTTCTCTGGATCAAATTCCTTCGTTGCATGTCTGAAATTAAACGCGTTTAGGATTGTATCTTGCATCGAACTCATAAAATATTTCCTCCTTAGATTATACTAATTTGATTATATAAGACGTTTCCTTTAGCCTAAAGTTATACGCTTACAATTGTCATCAATTAAAAATAAATGGAAATTTACTATTTTTATGTGAAATTTTTAACAATTGAAAAAATAAATTTCAATTTCCCTATTGATTTGTGAATAAATTCACAATATAATATATTTGTAAGTTAAGTAATAGAGATGTTTCAAATCATTATTCCTATTAATAATTCACATTTCTATAGACAACTTAGGAAAACTTATTTATTAATTATAAATTCATACAAAATGAAGTGAGGTTATTAAAATGACAAAAATTATGTTTTATGGAACTCGTGACTACGAGAAAAATGACGCTTTAAACTGGGGTAAAGCGAACAATGTTGAAGTTGTTACAACTGAAGAAATCTTAAGTGAAGATACAGTTGATTTAGCTAAAGGTTTCGATGGTGTCACTACAATGCAATTTGGTAAATTAGCAGAATCTGTTTATCCAAAACTTGAAGAATATGGAATTAAACAAATCGCTCAACGTACTGCTGGTTTCGACATGTACGATTTAGAATTAGCTAAAAAACATGGCATCATCATTTCAAATGTACCTAGCTATTCACCAGAAACAATTGCTGAATATTCAGTGTCTATCGCTTTACAATTAGTACGTCGTTTCCCTGCAATTGAAAAACGTGTTCAAGAACATAATTTCAAATGGGCTGCTCCTATCATGTCTACACCTGTTAAAAATATGACAGTAGCGATTATCGGTACAGGACGTATCGGTGCTGCAACTGGTAAAATTTATGCTGGTTTCGGAGCTAAAGTAGTAGGTTACGATGCATACCCTAACAATTCTTTAGACTTCTTAGAATATAAAGATTCAGTTGAAGAAGCAATTGCTGATGCTGATATCATTTCATTACACGTACCAGCAAACAAAGAAAGTTTCCACTTATTCGATGCTGATATGTTCGCTAAAGTGAAAAAAGGTGCAGTATTAGTAAATGCGGCTCGTGGTGCTGTTATTGATACACCAGAATTAATTAAAGCAGTTAATGATGGTACATTATACGGTGCTGCGATTGATACTTATGAAAACGAAGCAGACTACTTCACTTATGACTGGACTGGTAAAGACATCAAAGATGAAACTTTATTAGAATTAATTGAACATGAAAATATTTTGGTCACTCCACATATCGCATTCTTCTCTGATGAAGCTGTGAGAAATTTAGTTGAAGGCGGATTAAACGCAGCATTATCAGTTATTAATACTGGTAAATGTGAAACTCAATTAAACTAAGATATGTGTTTAATAAATAAAAATCAGGAGATCGCTAAAAGTTGCGTATTCTCCTGATTTTTTATTATTTCAATACTTCTTGTTCTATCACTTGTAAGACGCCCTGTTCATCATTGCTTGGTGCGACTGCTTTTGCGATTTCAAATAATGTTTCATCATGACTATTAGCCATAACATAGCTGTGCTCAGCTAATTCAAGCATATCTTTATCATTGTTCGCATCTCCAAATGCCATCAAATCAGAAGCAGACATATCCCACGCTTTTAACAAGCGCTGAAGTGCTTGGCCTTTTGTCATGTTTGGCATAATAATGTCTATACTATCATGTCCACTAGATACGAGTTTAATGATGTCGCTAAATTTCGCTTCTAGATCCTCATCTAATGTCGAATGTGTGTCTCGATTAATATTTAATGCAATTTTGACATATTCATCTTCTGGCAAAGGCTGAAAAGAATCAATCTCCTCTAACTGATGATAGTAGAAATGGGCATCTTTCTTAAAAGCTTCACTCGTGTCTTTTAAAATATAAGCACTTTTCAATCCGCAAACTATAAATTCACTAATGTTTCGCTCAATATTTAAATAATCAACCACTGCTTTGTAATTCGATGTATTAAAGCTACGATGATTGTATAGCGTATTTCCTTTATAGATCACTGCACCATTTTCAGAAATAAAGAACATATCTCTTTCGCCAAATATAGATTTTAGTTTCGCAAATTGATTGCCACTTGCGGCTATAAATTCTATATTACGTTCTTTTAATGCTTTGAAGATCTTCTCAAAACGGTCTTTATCATAATGCTTATTTGAATCTAAAAACGTGCCATCCATGTCTACTGCTATTGCTTTAACCATGTGTACTCCCCCTAGTCCGTTGTATTCACATTTATTATATCTGTCATCTCTTTAAGGTTGAAGTTTACGCTTTCATGATGAAACTATATTCACATTCTGAAATTGTGTACAAACGCTAAAAATAGCGCCCTTCATTTTGATAGCTAAATTAAAAAGAGTGAAACAGCATTCTTAATGAATGTACTGTTTCACTCCGATTAACTTACGTTTCTAAATTCAGGCAATGCTTAAATCCAAACACTTAAATGCTTTAGCTTTTAAGGTAATTCATTATTTCACTTGTTTCGCAACAAATATTTTACGCTTTTCCCAAACGCCAGTTTGTTCATTATAATCATCACAAGTGATTAATGTTAATTGATTCTTCTCGCCTTTATGTTCATTAAGGACTTCCACTTGGTCTGGATTAACATCACGGATACTTGTCATTTTATATTCTCGTGTTTCATTCCCTATTTTAAAGTAAACCTTACTCCCTTTTTTAGCTGCTTTTAAGTTAGTGAATTGGTAATGTGGTCGATCGGTAAATGTGTGACCAGCAATAGAAATATTCTGATCACTTAGTGACTCATCCTCTTCAGCAAAGCTTACACCGCGATTTAACTGTTCTGGTGTCGCAGGACCAGGGTAAACTGGTTCTTTAATTTCTGCATCTGGTACTGAGATATAACCAGCCATTTTAGATTTGTCTTTAGGAATCGTCGGCGTTTGCTTACTATTTGACTTATCGTTTTTATCATATTGTTCAATTTTGTTGTCGTTGTCTTTTTCATGTAAATAATTATCAATGTGTGGCTTAGCAAATAAATATATTGCTATTAAAATGAGGATGACCCCAATGATTGTCATCAATCGATTGATCCAATTCTTCATTATATGTTACTCCTTTAATGTACTTTCTTAGGTCATAGTATATCATTTTTACTTCATAAGTTTAATTTAATTCATCGTGTCATATTTAATGACATACAGTTGCAACAAAACAATTCTCGCTATAAACTGAAACAAACTTTGAAAAGTAGGTGCCATAATGATTAGAGAAGCAGTACTTGAAGATTTACCGGCAATCTTAGCTATTTATAATGACGCAATATTACATTCAACAGCCGTTTATACTTATGATGTCCAAACGCTAGATGAACGAAAAGCTTGGTTTGACGCAAAACATCAAGCACAAGAACCAATATTTGTATTTGAATATGAAGGTAAAGCCGTGGGTTTTGCGACTTATGGTCAGTTTAGAAATTGGCCTGCCTACTTATATTCGATTGAACATTCAATCTATGTTGATCAATCGAATCGTGGCAAAGGCATTGCTTCCCAATTACTACAACATCTTATTAACGATGCGAGATTGAAGAATTATCGTACCATTGTAGCCGGTATCGATGCGTCGAATAACAGTAGTATCCAATTACATAAGAAATTTAACTTTAAACATGCAGGCACCATTACGAATGTTGGCTACAAATTTAATCAATGGTTAGACCTAGCATTTTACCAATATGATTTACATGCAAAATAAAAGAAAAGTAAGTGAGCCCCTTTTACTCACTTACTTTTCTTTTATCGTCTTTTTCAAAAAGGTCTTCTTTCTCGTGAAAGATTTCTTTTTTAAATAACGTTTCTATTTGTTTTCTCTTTTTCTCCGCAATCACAAAACCCACATAATAAAATAGAAATACAATAATCATACTTAATGACATTGATTGTAGTAAGAGATTCTCCCATGTTCCCTCGACAGTCCATAATTGTGTGATAGTTGTGTTGGTCACGAATACAAAAAAGATGATACATAACCTTAGCATATCATCATCCCCTTTTGAGTTATTTTATCTGTATTGGTGAAATTTTGCAATAACTTTTTTAATTTTCTGATAAATATATGCAATTTTAAATCATTTACATGACACACCTATGATTAAATAAAAAAGCCATCCTCAAATGCCTCACAGACATTCAAGAATGACTTATAACTATGGTGGGATTATGAGAAGCTATTCACTTCTGCTTCACCAAAGATTTTACGTTTGATTGCTTCACCAGTTGGTGTACCTGCTAAACCACCAAGTCCTGTTTCTCTTAATTCAGCTGGTAAGCCACGTCCTACTTTATCCATTGCTTCGATAACTTCATCCACTGGAATTCTACTTTCAACACCAGCTAATGCTAAGTCAGCAGAGATTAATGCGTTACCAGAACCAATTGCATTACGCATTACACATGGAATTTCAACTAAACCAGCTACTGGGTCACATACTAGACCAAGTAAGTTACTGATTGCTAGTGCCATTGCGTGACCAGATGCTTCAGGTTCACCACCGAAGATGGATACCGCAGCAGCTGCAGCCATTGCTGAAGCTGAACCAACTTCTGCTTGGCAGCCACCTGTAGCACCTGCAACACTTGCGTTATTAGCAACAACGCGGCCAAATAATGATGAAACGAATAAGAAATCTATCATTTGTTCTTCTGTAAGGTCATGTGTTTTTTCTAATTTAAATAATACGCCCGGAATCGTTCCGGAGGATCCAGCTGTTGGTGTTGCACAAATGATACCCATTGCTGCGTTTACTTCGTTAGTAGCAACTGCGCCTTTCACTGCTTCAACCATTTCATGGCCTGATAAAGCATGATTATTTTCATTATATTTAGCAAGTTTAATCGCATCTTGACCAGTATAACCTGTTACACTTTTAACGCCTTCGCCAGTTGATCCTTTAACTACAGCATCTCTCATGACGTCTAAGTTCTGTTTCATTGTTTCTCTAACTTCGTCACGTGTTTTACCTGAAAGTTCCATCTCTTCTTGGATCATAATATCTGCGAAAGACATTTTATTTTCGACTGCGTAGTCTATTGTTTCTCTAATTGAATCAAACATCTTTAATCCCCCTCTATTTAATATAGGATATATTTAAGTGACTATATTTTTCTTTAATTTGATCTAACGTTGATTCAGATAATGCCTTGTTTAGTGGTAATACTGCTAAACTGAAATTATCGCCCGTTTGTGTCATTTCTTCTTTTATGTCAGCACCAAGTTCACTTACATCATTGATAAAATGATTAACTTCTGATTTATTTGCCGCCCCATCCATTTCTAAGATAGGTAAACCATAGTTAAAATCAATGTATAAACCTTCTACGCTAATGCGTTTTAATTTAATTGTACCGCCACCGATTGAATTCCCAATGACTTCAATGTGACGTCCATTACCTTCTGCAACAAGATACGCACAGTTAGGATGTTCACCAATACTGTCGCCTTCTTCTTCAATAATGTTCACTTCGATATTTTGGTCTTTAGCAATTGCTAATGAACTTTTAATACGACTATCAAAAGTGCTGTAACCCATTGCACCACCAACGATGGCTAAATCCGTACCGTGTCCTTGATGTGTTTGAGCAAAGGATTCGTAATAATGAATTGTGAGTTTATCTGGCTGTACGCCACCTAATACCGCATATGCAGCATTACCAATTTTAACTGCTCCTGCTGTATGAGAACTTGAAGGTCCCATCATGACAGGCCCAATAATATCAAATGCGCTTTGATAATCGTAGCTTTTTTTAGTAGCCATAATTAAACACTCTCCTTAGGTTGTTTCTGTTTACTAGGCAATTTAATACTCATGTCCATTAGGTTGAATTTTTTAATTAATGTACTGAAGATAAATGCTAAGATAACACTTACAACTGCAACTGTAATGATTGTGATAATTGATCTTGTAGCATCGTTAAATCCGAATAACACGATTGCACCTGCAATTGGTGTTGCCATACCTTTAACACCGATAACAAGTCCACTAAATGTTACGATACATGCGTTTACTACACCGATAATTGCGTTTGTACCATACAGTTGTAGAGGGTATTTTGCAATTAAATCAATTTGTGTTAATGGTTCAACAAACACTGCGAATGCTTTTGATTTACTTCCGCCAATATTAAGTCTGCTGAATAATACATAGTTAACAAATGATGAACCTGTACATGTTAATGCACCGATAGCCATTGGTATACCAGTTAGTCCTAATAAACTCGTTAATACCATTGAACTTAGTGGTGTCATACCCGTTACAGGAATAACTAATCCTAAAATAACTGCTAATGCGTATGGATTGCTGTCTCCTACTGATGTAACTGCGCCACCGATTTGATGTAATACAGCCATAACTCCTGGGCTAATAGCTGTTGCTAAACCAAATACAACTGCTGGAGCAATTAAAATCACAGCAATTAAGTCCAAGCCTTCTGGTACTTTTTTCTCGATAAATTTAATACCGAATGAAATAAGGTACGCTGCGATAAATGCTGGTAATAATTTAAAGTCATGTAATACGAGACCAACAATAACTGCAAATACAGGTGAGATACCCATTTTCAAACACGTTAAGATACCAACTGCAACACCTGCAAGGCTTCCTGCTAAGTCTCCTATAGTTTGTAAAAATTCAATATGGAATACGCCACCAATAGCGTAACTTAGGAATGCTTGTGGTAAGAAAGTCGCACAAGCAGCTCCTGATAATGCTTGTAGTCCTTGTTTACCGTATGGCGCGAAGTTTAAGAATAGCGTCATAACGATAAGCACTAATACGAGTGTACCCACTCCTAAAATAATATTCATTCCCCAAAACCTCTTTCAATTTATTTAAGAACCATAGTCATACTACACCCTCTAGAAAACGATTTCAAGACTTATTCAGTGACAAAAATGTAAATTTGTGAAATAAATCACATTAAGAGACTTTTTGAGGATAAAATATTTTTAATTTGAAATCTTTTGAAAATATCTAAATAATTTTAGTTATTTTACACCACTAAAACTACCTTTGTAACCCTTTTCAAGGCAACACTAATATTTGTAATAATTAGTTAAATTGTACACATTTATTTTGTTATATATTCACTTTAACGTGTCAATTTATAGATACATAACAAACTGCTCACAAATGAAAAAATTGTAAAATTTAAATTATTAAGTTTTTAGCACAATAAACGGGCGTGGAGCAGAATTTGTTATGAATTCATTGTTCCACGCCCAACTTGCTTGGCTTGTAGTATTGCTTCTTATCATCTTTTTATTGCGTTCTCTCCTAAAAGGCTAACGCTCATTAGGTTCATACCTAGTTGCCGATTTGAACGATTAATCTTCAATCTTTAATAAAGCTTCAGTTAATTGATGTGTGTGATGGTAAATGTCTTTGTATACTTTATAATATGCTTCGTATTGTGCGTGTCTAGTAGCGTCAGGTTCAAACGTTTGAGCAACATCAATAAATTTCTCAACACATGCATCAAAGCTGTCAAACCAGTTCAATCCATAAGCTGCAATCATCGCCGCGCCCATACTTGGCCCTTCTTCATGTTTCAATTTTCTGATCGTCGCATTGAAAATATCTGCTTGCATTTGTAACCAAAATGAACTTTTGGCACCGCCACCGATTGAAGTGATATGCGTTATCGTCTTACCTGCTTCTCGCATTAATTGTATAGAGTCATATAATGAGAACGTAATACCTTCTAGCACTGCTCTCGCAAAATCCGCTTTCTTATGGCTACCATTAATACCAATAAAACTGCCACGTATAAATGCATCTCCATGTGGTGTACGTTCACCTGCTAAATATGGTGCAAATAGCAAATGGTTCGCGCCAATGGTTGACGTACTGGCTTGTTGAACAATATCATCAAAGCTATCCTGTTCAAAGAAGGTTTGTTTAAGCCAGTTTAAACTGTAACCCGCAGCTAACGTCACACCCATAGCATAAAATGTTTGAGGCACACTATGATCAAAGAAATGGATATTGTTAGTGTATTCAGTATAACCATCACTTTCTACATTAAGGACAACACCAGAAGTTCCGATACTACAAAGCGTATCATTACCATTGATGATACCCGCTCCAATTGCGCCACAGGCATTATCTCCCCCACCAGCATAAACTTTCACAGGTGATTTAAAACCAAGTGTTTCCAGTAGTTCTGAGCGTACTTCGCCAACCGCTTCTGTCGAACGTACTAAAGGTGGATAAATATCCCCAATACCTAAACGTTCACCAACATCTTTAGTCCAATCATGTGTTTCTGGACTTAATAATAGTGTACTCGCCGCATCTGAATATTCCATATGTATTTGGCCTGTTAAACAATAACGCACATAGTCCTTAGGCAATACAAAAACACTCACTTGTTCCCACAATGATGGCTCATGTTTTTTCATCCAAAGCATCTTAGGTAACGTAAACCCTTCAAGTATTGGATTGCCATTTAATCTTTCTCCGTATATGTCTTTGATTTGCATACATTGTTCGGAGTTGCGTGTGTCATTCCAAAGAATCGCGTGACGTACTGGTTGATAATTGCTATCTAGAGGCACTAAGCCATGCATTTGCCCTGAAAATGATAGTCCTTTAACACTATAATTTGCCATTTCAGGTGCTTGATTTATACGTTTAATCCCTTGTTTCACCGCTTCAAACCATTCATTTGGATCTTGTTCACTATAGCCAGCACGGCTTTGTATCAAGGTTAAAGGTTCACTTGTCGAAGCAATCACTTCACCCTGTCGATTAACCGCAATGATTTTAACTGCACTGGTACCCAAGTCAATTCCTAATACTACGTCTTCCACAACCATTCCACCTTTATCAATCAATTGTAAGCGTACATTCCCTTACATATTAAGTAAGCAATTCAATATCTTTTTATTTTATATAAATTTTAAATTAAATTCAAAACCTTTATATTTATCATATCGATTCTGATGATATTTTCAATAGTAAACTAAGATTTCAAATCTTTTTCAATAAAAAATAAAGCAAGGGTGGAACAGAATCCACTTTGAATTCATTGTTCCACCCCCATAAGAATGACTAAATATCGATTATGTTGATATAGATATACATTGCTTCTCAGTTTAGCCAACACATGCACATTGATACTAAACTATCAAACGTTTTGATACCAATTGCTTACGATGCTATTTCTAATAGATCACTATTATCTATTACCCACATCTTGGCCAATTTCAACCGTTTGATCATTTTTATTATAAATGGCGCCTTGAACACTACCAAAGTTAGCGTCATTACGTTTTTCTTGAACACCGTAGCCCATACTCTTGAAGATATTAATATCTTCATCGCTCGTTGCATTTTCATAATAAATCGTACCACCATCATTATAGAAACGTGGTTTATCAATAGATTCTTGTAACGTACCATTTCCTCTAAGGTAGTCGATAAGTACTTCGTTTAAAATCGTAGGGATTTTGTTTCCGCCTGGTGTACCAATACCCATATAGAAATCTGGTCCGACAACAATCGATGGTGACGTATATGAACGTGGTGCTTTATGTTTATCACCATAGTTTGGACTATTCGGATCACTTGAGAAGTTTGTTAACGAGTTGTTCATATAGAAACCTTGCTTCATAAATTTACCTGCGCCAAAGAAACTAGATAATGTATTCGTTGTACTAGCGACTTTACCGTTCTTATCAATTACTACGAAATGCGTTGTACTCGTAGTATCAAGTGATGTATCAAAGTCACTGTTCGTTTCATTGCCACCACTGTTCACATTATTTAAGTTATCTAATAAATAGTCTTCTAATAAATGTGAATCACTATTTGCTTCTTGACCATTAACGATATCCCTATTTCGATACATTACATCACGTGATTTAACAATACCATTAATGTAATCTGCTCTATCATTGCTCGAATTGGCGCTTTCATCAATTTTCAATCCTTGTAACATTAAAGCACCACCTAAAGGGTTTGAAGCAGAGTAGATTGTGTTATTGAAATATTTGGTTGATACAGGTCGTTTTTCTTCAGTTTTAAATGTTGAAAAGTCTTTTTCAGTTAATTCACTATCGACTTGTTTATATATACTTTTGGCGATGTCTTTATAAAAATAGTCAGGCCCTTTATCTCTAATACCTTTAATTGTTTTAGCTAATGCAGGTTGTTTCACCACATCACCTTCACGTACCGTACGTTTTCCTTTAAAGAATGGAGAGTTACGGTCGATATCTGATCCATATATTTTTAAACTACGTTCCAATTCTGAATCCACTTCGAAACCATCTTCGGCTAATGGCACAATATAACTGAATATTTTCTTCTCGTCCATTTTACCTTCACGTTGATGCATATCATGCATACCCCTAACAAATCCTGGCGTACCAATTTCATCGCCTTTCTTATAATTATAAGAAGACAATGTTTTATATTCATACATCTTAGGTTCTTCACCATCATTACCATTGTATGTAAGTGTGGCACCACCGCCACCTAATCCTGATGAGTGTGGTTCTGTTACTGCTAATGCATAGGAAACACCTACAGCCGCATCTACTGCATTACCACCATCTTCAATAATTTTATTTCCGACACGTGTGGCAATAGGGTTATTTGATGCTACACCATATTTTTTACTACTGCCAGAGGATTTATGATCTGCAATTTTATTTTCGAATAGTGTATCTTTATCAGGATTGTCTTCTTTATTGAAATAGTAAAAGACAAAGGATATCAAAATGGTGATAACTAAAATGACTGATAATGTCACTTTACTATAAATATTCATACTAACTGGCCCCTTTAGATAAATATTGCTCCGTTGCATCTTTTAATTCATTTTTCTCAAAATTATCAAGGCCTTCGTTCGCTTTGGCAAACGTTACCATTAACAGAATTGCAATTATAATGAGCGTTGTTACAATACCTAACCAATGCTTTTTAATATTCAAAGGTATATCCTCCATTCTCCTTTTTAAGGTGAATTGATTTGTCGTTAATATTATTGTAATAACGTTGTGCCTCTATCTTGTTCATGTTGTCTTTTGTTATCTTGCCATCTGCACCACGTACTGGCGTAATGCTGAATTTATGATGTTGTCCATTCCAATCGTGTTGAACGACCATCCCTTTTTGATTTTTAGATAGGAATGAATCTGACGTTAAATTACCTAAACTATAAAAGATACTCGCATTTTTATATTTTTCAACTTTTTGAACGACCGAATTATGGCCGATGATGACATCTGCGCCAGATTGCACTAAAGCATGCGCATACTCTTTTTGACGATCCGTTACACTACGTTCATTCGTAATACCCCAATCCACGTTAACAACAACTAAATCATTATTTTCCTTTAAATTTTTGATCAGCGGAACAAAGATTTTAGGATCTAAACTAATAGATGTTGTATTTTTAAGTGGATCTTCATAATTCGAACCTACATCCGTAAATGACACATTGGCTATTTTTTTACCTTTTACCGTTTGTTGTACCGTTTTACTGTTAATTGGATTCGAACCGTTACCAGTCATAAAGTTATAATCGGTTTGTGCTTCTACTTGTTTACTCAAATCTTGGGCTTGCACATTATCAATCGTGTTATTGATTAAATTGACACTTTTAATATTTTGCTTTTTCAAGAACATAATATTCTCAATATTCTTCTTAATATTCGTTTTCGGATCATTTGAGAAGTGGCTTACTAAGAGTGACGCCGTTGAGAAGTCACTGTGTTGAAGCGGTTGTTTCAAGCCATTAAACACATCGTTAAGATCCATTTGTCTAAAATGTTTATTCAATGTGATATTACCTAAATATGTACTACGAATATAATCATTACCTGAGCTTGGCATAGCCTCAACTGGCTCAACTTTCACAGCTCTAATAGCGAATACCAGAAGTACAAGTGCAACAATTAAAACGATAAGTGTATAAATGAAGTTAAGGCGTTTGTGTCGTTTAGATTGCTTAAGTAACCATTCGCTCGCTGATAACCGTTTTTTCTTTTTCATTACTCTGCGCTCCTTGCTCGCGATTAATTAATAAAGCTATATAAGAATAAGATGATATATGTGATACAAGTAAGTAACATCGTTGTTGACAACGTAATCACGACACCTTGTTTTTGAATTGTATTCGCAATGATTCCTGGAATAACGACACCAATACCAGACACTTGAACCATTTCAAATGGCGTCAATGGATAAATCAAGTCGAATAGGAATTTAAGAACCATCCCAGTTAAAATCATCGCCGCAAATTTTCTTCTTCCGTACAAAATAACCCATCTACTAATACCATATGTAACGATGAAAAATGTTAAACAACTAATGACTAACACAGATAACAACATGATGGGTTGATCAAATATAAGTGCTAAATAGCCTGGTACAACGAGCCCTGCTGGATTAATCCCAAATTTCTCGGCAAATATTAAACTTAATACGATACCGACAAATAGGGAGAAGTATAATTCTGAACCTATCATTTTATTCTATCCCTTCTATAAATTCTGCTATTCTACCACCTGGACCATGAATATTACCTACACAGAAAATGAGTGCATTGTGTGATTCTTGCATGATGGCTTTTTCAATTTCTAGAAACTCACGGTTTTCAAAATTAAGATATTTTTTGTCAGGTAAGTGTTGCATTAAGTCTGTCACCATTTGCGTACTTTTACCGGTACAAATCAGTGTGTCAAAGTCTACATCGTCAATAAAGTTCTCAACAAATTGACGTGTTCTATCTACCCTGTCTGAACGACAATTTAAAATAACTACTTTTTTTGTATATGGATAGTTGTAAGATTCAACTTTGTTCAAAATCGCTTTAGTCGATTGTGGTTCATTGGCAGCAAATGCATTAACAAATACATTTCGTGTGCGATTTGCATTAAAATATTTAATTTCTACTGCGCCAGGATCTGGTGGTGCATTTAACATACCTCTTAATGCAGTATCCTTATCTATCCCAACAGCTTGCGCAACGCCTAATGCGATTGCAACGTTATCTGGAAAGACAAGATAAGGGAACTTTCTTAAATAGGATTCAGGAATTTTATCTTTATCGACAACGATTAACTTCGTTTTTCGTTTTTTAGCTTCTTTTGCGAAAAATTTAGTATAATCGTCTTTCATCACAACTAATGTCCCTTTGTATGGAATTGTTGCAGTAAACGCTTGTGCAACATCTTGAAGCGTAGGTCCAAGCACATCCATGTGGTCTTCCATAACATTGACGATAACGCCAATATTGGCTTTGACTAAATCCTGTTGAAAGGTAATCTGATAATCTGGATTAACTGCCATACATTCGTTCACTAGCGCCTCGGCTCTTTGTTTAACCACTTTGCGCACGATGTCACGTTGCTCCCCAATATTAGCACCTTGGGGTTTCCTAATGACTGGATATTCTTTGTCAGTAAACCAATATAACATTCGGGCATCTGTTCCTGTCGTTTTACCTATCACATGATAATGATCCTCTCTTAGAATGCTATAAATCATTCTAGTGATAGTTGATTTACCTCGAATACCGTTAATGTTGATTCTAATCGGAATCTTATTAAGTCGATTTGTATGACGCTTTTTCTCTTTAATACCGAGCCATAAAATCAATGCGATACAAATTATAATGAGAATCACAGTATAGTCCCTCTCTTTGATTGTTTTTAATATTAAGTTGTCTAAATACGTATTGCGTTAATATGTATATCAAAAGTGATGTTTCAACACTTTCTATAGAAGTTGTTAATTAATAAAACGTCTTTTTTATCATGAACATTTTAAACGAATTATTACTTCTAATAAGGGTATGCTATCATTTACGTATTTAGTCAGTTTTAATATTGTAAATCTAATGTAAAATTATATTAACAAAGATTAATTTTTTTAGAAATATTCAATATTTTAAAATTACAAATAAAGACTAATTTTAAAAATATTTTTCTAAATTTAATATTTAATATGTATTATCTGATAAATCATTAAATATTTACGCCATATTTACATTAAATTAAAATTCTGATGTTACTTTAAAGGTAAATAAAGATACAACTTTAGGAGGATACTGATGGGTAAACCTTTGACTAAACCTGTGAAAATAGCAATTGGCATCTATTTAGCAATGGTATTATTCGTTTGTTCAAGCTATTTAGTATTTATTCTTGTAGGTAGCTTACAAGGAAACGATATGAGTAATTCAGTTTTAGACACAGACCATCAACACATTAATCGTGTTACTAAAGATTCTAACGAAGGCATTGATGATACGAAGTTAAACAAAGCATCTGCAACGCGTGATGATGTTGCGAAAGAAGAAATGACTTTAAATTCAAATGATACAATTTTAAATACAGATACCGAAAAAGTAGGCGCACATTCATCTGATTGATGAACATTGCACCTACTTTATTTTAAGTGTTTCGCATATTTGATTTGGAATTGCTTCGGTGTAAGCGAATATTTATGTTTAAAACTTTGTATAAAATAACTTGTTGTTGAAAAACCACAATCCATCGCTACTTCAGTCACATTTCGATGATGATACATCAGCTGCTTTGCACTTTGCTCTAGGCGATAGTTTTGTAAAAAGTTCAATGGTGTGTCTCCTGCAAATCGTTTAAATAACTTGATTGTTTCCGCCTCACTCATATGAACCATACGACTTAATTCGCTAAGTTTAACTTTTTTATAATAATGATTTTGTAAGTATTGAATACATTGCTTCACTCTTGGATCAAAGAAATATTGAGTGACTTGTTGATACTGATCAAAGATATTTAACAGGTGATTTAAACATTGATAAAATTCACTAAGAATTTGTAGTTGAAAATAACCTTTTTGAGCTATATAAATTTGCCCTACTTTCTCAATCCGTTTCAATAAATGAATGCTCTCTTCATCATTTGGACTTAATTTAATAAACGGAATAGACTGCGCTTGATCTACAATATGACTGACATACGTAAAGTTAATATATTCTGTAACATTAGGTAATCCAATATTCCAGCAATAAAAACGTGCCCCTTCATCTACATCATGAATTTCATGTACAACGTTGGAGTTAATAAATAATCCTTCACCCTCATGAATCACTAGTGTATTTTCTGCTAACTTCACCTGAATTATCCCATCTGTCACATACATAAATTGTAATGCATAATGCCAATGTAGCGGTATATAGCCGAGTAATGTCTTATTTAGCGTCGTATGTAAAATAACATGTGGCCAACGACGATCAGGATAATTAATCTTTTCTTCCAAATTTGCATTAACAGTCATTTCAGACGTCATCTGTAATCACCTCAATATTTTGATACTTTTACTCATTATTTGAGTATTATCCATTTCATAAACATTATATTATGAGATTTATAATAAAACAAAATACAGATGGAGGTGCATTGTATGAATCACACACAACATAGACTAAAAGGTGTGTTATTTGCAATTATAGGTGCTACTTTGTGGGGATTAGGCGGAACAGTTTCGGATTTACTGTTCAACCAACGCGGTTTAGATGTTGATTGGTATGTCACTGCACGCCTATTAATCAGCGGCGTCTTCTTATTAAGTCTTTATAAAATACGACGCCCTAAACAATCTATTTTTATTGTTTTTCGAAATCCTAGAACAATCGTTAGTTTGCTTATTTATAGTTTAATCGGTATGCTATTTGTTCAATACGCTTATATGGCATCGATCGCAACTGGTAATGTTGCTGTAGCTACCCTTTTACAATACATTGCACCTGTGTATATCATCATTTGGTTCGTTATACGTGGTCTCGATGTATTCCGTCCATTTGATATTTTAGCCATTGCAATGACATTAATTGGAACATTTTTACTTTTAACAAATGGATCGATTTCTCATTTAGTTGTATCTCCTACAAGTTTATTCTGGGGCATTATCGCAGGTTTAGCACTTGCGTTTTACACGATCTATGCCACAGGTTTGCTTGACAAGTTCCCATCTATTTTAATCGTTGGATGGGCAATGATCATTTCTGGTTGTGCCATGAACTTTAAACAACCTATTTGGGATGTTAGCTTTAATACTATGAGTGCATCTACAATCGTTTATTTGATATTTGGTATTATTGCTGGGACTGCTTTAGCATTCTATTTATTTATCGATAGTCTCAAATATCTATCGCCTAAAGAGACAACATTATTAGGTACCATCGAACCAGTCATTGCAGTTGTAACAAGTGCCTTATGGCTTGATGTTACGTTTCAATCGATACAAGTGGTTGGCATTGTATTAATTCTGATCTTAATTTTAATGTTATCGCTTAAGAAACAACCTGAAGAGATATAACCAATGAAAAGCGCCTAAGACGTTTACCATGATTAACACAAGTGGGATAGCATTTACGATGCATTGATTTGACCACGCAGTGATTCATTTCGTCCTAGGCGCTTTCTTTTATAGAATAATAGATTTAAGTTGTGTAAAGAATTTCTGTCTTTCTGGTAATGGGAAAATCGGATAAATGTGGAATAAATTATATCCTGGTATAAAATCATGTTCAATGCCTTTCGCATTCAACATTTTAGATAATTTTAAGGCATCTGGATATAACGTTTCTTTGGTACCGATAAAGATGGATAATCGTCCTAATCCTTCTAAATCACCATTAATCGGAGAAATTCTATAATCTTCAATTGGTAATTGACCTGCCCATAATTTGATGAAGTATTGACTACCTTCTATCCCCAACATAGGATCGATGCGTTCATATGTTTTAGCATCTGGATTGCGCATCGTACCATCTAACACTGGTGATAGCATTACGATATGACCCGGTTGAGGCAACGTCGTTTCTGCTTTTAAATATTCTGCAAATGATAATGCGATTTGTCCACCTGCTGAGTCTCCCATAATAATGAGTTGATCTGTATGTTCAACTTTGGCAACCTGCTTATCATAAATGAGCTTTAATAATTCAAATGTCGTGCGGTAATCACGATGAGGCACTTTAGGATAAATTGGCATAATGACCTTCGCATCAAGTTGTCCTGCAAGTTCATCGATAAAATTAAAATGGTTTTCTAACGGATCTTGGAACCACGCACCACCATGAATATATAACACCACTTTTTGTTGATGGTTACATTGATCATTCACAATATATGTCACACAGCCATTCCAACTTTTTGTTCGAACATCATGTTTAAATTCATAACTTGTGCCACCATATTTACCGGCCGTAATAGCTTTAGTTTCTTCTAATGCTTTTTTAGCATCTGCCTCATTCTCAAATGTTTTTTTCATACCAGACATTCGTATATACTTTTCAGTTATATAACTCTTATAACTACGTTTTTCTTTTACTTTAATAAATGCTAATGTACCTAATATCGCAGATGTTGCTACTGTTAATACACTTTTTTTCATCGTCTTGATGACCTCCTATACATTTATATATTATAAACCTTAAATTCCAAATCATTTAGTAATTAACACTAAGAATATCAAACAATATTTTCAATTTAAGTCAAACGTGCTATCCTTATATCAATTATCTGAATTTTCAATTTAAAAGAGGAGGCAAGCATTGATGTCACGTCATAAAATCGTTCTTATAGGTAGTGGTTATGTAGGTTCTGCGTTTGCCCACGCAGTTGTAGCTAAAGGATTAGTCGACGAATTGGCAATTATTGATATTGACGAGGATAAAGCTAAAGCGGATGTATGGGATTTGAATCATGCTACGCCATTTGGTGATCACTTCGTTAATGTACATGTAGGACAGTACGAGGATTGTAAAGATGCAGATATTGTGGTGATCTGTGCAAGCGCGAAACTTGCTAAAGGAGAAACACGACTTAAATTATTAGAAGATAATGTCGATATCTTTGTTCCAATGGTTCAACGTATTGTCGATAGTGGTTTTGATGGTTACTTTGTATTACCTTCTAATCCTGTAGATATTATGAGCTATGTCGTTAAACACGTCTCAAATTTCCCTAAAAATAAAATCATTGGGTCAGGCACCTCTTTAGATACGGCTCGTTTCCAATTCTTCTTAAGTCGCGCGTTTAATGTTGCACCAAATCAAGTATATGCGCCCATTATTGGCGAACATGGAGATTCGCAAGTCGCAGTATGGTCACATGCTCAAATTGCAGGTGAATCCATCCTAGATTTATTGCCATCTGATACAAATATTGAAGCGTTTAAAGCATCCATAGCAGAACAGACAACGCAGGTCGGTTATGATATTTATGTTCGAAAAGGCACGACCAACTTCGGCATATCGCTTAGTTTAGTTCGAATTGTAGAGGCGATTCTATTCAATAAACATATCATCATGAATATATCAAGCTATTTAGAAGGCGAGTATGGACTTACCGATGTCTATATAGGTGTGCCAACAATCATTAATGGTAACGGAGCAGATAAAGTCTTTGAATTCGCTTTATCCGAAGATGAACACGCACAATTACATCAATCAGCCCAAGTAATAGCAACCTATCAACAACGTGCCGATGATATCATTCAACGTATGAGTAAATAAGAACGGACACATGGGATAGGGACAGAATTCAATTTGAATTCAAAGTTCCATCCCCTGTTCCAAAACAGCTATCATACATTAAATCCAATTGGTGTTCGAAACGTTGCATATCTATAAAACGTGCTTGACGATGCATTTCTTTACCATCCATAAAAATTAAATCTACAGGCACAGTAAATATAGATAACTCACCTGCAATTGCTTCGATATCTGATTGGTTTATAATGGCAAGTTCTGCATGAGGATAAGTAGCTACAATATCCTCAATTTGTGGTAACACCGCATGGCATACCGAACAATGATTTCGCATTACATGAACAACTACTAGTTGATGATCTTTAATAAATTGATGAAAAGCTTCAATAGTACTCAAATGCTTCGTCATTTTCTCACCCACACTTTTACTTATTTTAATAAATCTTGAAATACTTCTGGCATCTTAGTTATTCTTTGACGTTCTAAATCAAAGAAACCACCCGTTTGATATCCAATACAATGCACTTTATCTCCGGAAGAAATTTCAAATTTAAATACCCATTTCATTCTTCCACCTTGAACAAACCAGCATCGTCCTACTGGCTTATCATGTATCGTTATCGGAACTTTGTATTCTATTTCTGTTTTCATTAATATTGGCGATATATGTTGCTTCATCATTTCTGAGAAGGTCATGTAGTTATTAATGAATATCGTACGTAAATCTTCAAACCAGCGAATATATACAATATTACTCACGATACCCATCGCATCAATGTCGTAATTATTTACTTCGATCTCTTTTTCAGCTACTAATAAGCCTTCATTTTCCATAAATATAATCTCCTTTAAATCATCTTTCAATTATATTTTACGACGATTAAATGCATTTTTCATCTAATTTAACTATACATCTCATGATGGTACAATTATATATGTCAATTTTATTATATATTATTTTTATTAAATGCATAACTAAATTAACATGTTATAATTATTGTGAAATAATTCACAATTAACAGGAGGATGATTCATTTGAAAGCTTATATTTATGAAAAGCCCGGTATCGCAAAACTCATTGACAAAGAGAAGCCGGTTGTAACTGAAAGTACAGATGCTATTATCAGAATGGTCAAAACGACGATTTGTGGTACGGATTTACATATTATTAAAGGTGATACACCTGAAGTACCTGCAAATACAACATTAGGTCATGAAGGTATTGGTATTGTTGAATCTGTTGGTTCAAGTGTCAACAATTTTAAAGTTGGCGACAAAGTTATCGTGTCTTGTATTTCTTCATGTGGCAAATGTTATTACTGTAAAAAAGGCATCTATGCGCATTGTGAAAATGATGGTGGTTGGATTTTAGGTCATTTAATTGACGGTACACAAGCCGAATATGTTAAAGTTCCTTTCGCAGATAACTCTTTATACCATGCACCAGACGCTTTACCTGACGAAGCATTAGTCATGTTATCCGACATATTACCTACTGGATATGAAATTGGTGTATTAAAAGGGAAAGTGAAACCGGGTAGTACGGTTGCAATTGTGGGAGCTGGACCAGTCGGATTAGCTGCTTTATTAACTGCACAATTTTACTCACCTTCTAAAATCATTATGATTGATTTGGATGATAATCGTTTACAAACTGCGAAAGAATTAGGTGCAACGCATACTGTTAATTCTAGCAATGTGGAAGAAGCTATTGCGCAAGTCAAATCACTGAATCATCGTGGTGTAGACGTAGCAATAGAAGCAGTCGGTATTCCGCAAACATTCGATTTATGTCAAAAATTAATTGGCGTCGATGGCACAATTGCTAACGTAGGTGTCCACGGTTTACCGGTTCAATTCGATATCGATAAATTATGGATTAAGAATATTAACGTAACAACAGGACTTGTGTCTGCAAATACAACTGAAGAACTGTTAGAAGCTTTGAAAAGTAAAATTATCCAACCTGAACAATTGGTTACACATTATAGTAAGTTAAGTGATATTGCACATGCCTATGATTTGTTTAGAAATGCTACAGATCATAAAGCGATTAAATTACTTATCGAGAATGATATAACACAATAATCCTTAATCATCACTTTATATTATTAATTTCTATAAGACCTTTAACCATTCTAAGCATTGATTTCAAAATGCATAGTCATTGGTTAAAGGTCTTTTTTACATAGAATCCAATCACAAATATCAGAATTATCTAAATTTAATCTCATTTTTTATTTCAATTGGTGTTAAAATGGATTTATTCAACTTTTCGAGGGAGAGATGGTCGTTGTTCTCTTACTTACTGTTTATTACTACCATGTCATTCACACCTGGGCCTAACACCATCATGGCGATGTCCGAAGGTCAACGTAAAGGCTTCATAAGCGCCTTACCTTTTAATTTGGGTGTGTTCATAGGTATTTTATTTACACTAGCAATTGCTTTATTATTTTCAGAGCCACTAAAACATAACCATAGCTTTATTATCATTATGAAGATTATCGGTACGCTTTATTTATTATATCTTGCGTATCATGTATTGATTTCAAAGCCAGATAGTGCGAAAGAAGCATTAGATCGCCCTATACTCAAAGGTATACTCATTCAAGCTACGAATGTTAAAGCGATGTTATATTTTTTAACTGGTTTAACAACATTCACATTACCTGATGCTTGGAATTCTACTTTTGTACGCTCAATTTTACTTATTGTCATCGGTATTACTGGCGCAATCGTATGGAGCCTTTTAGGCCAAATGATGAATCGAATCTATCAACAACATTATAAAATCATTAATGTCGTTATCACAGTTTTATTACTTTATAGTGCTGTAGAACTTTGGTAGTTCATTTTCCCGATTAAAATAAACCTCCTGTCATTATTTCTGACAAGAGGTTTATTTCAATATTATTTAATTTTCATAATTGCTTTACCTGGGTCTACTGATTCAACATCTTCTACTGTTAACGTTTTATCTCCCAAGTTTGTAATAATGATTGGTGTGACTGTACTTGGTGCATGTTCTTTTAAGTATGCTAAGTTGATTTTCATTAAAGGTTGACCTTGTGTAACTGATTCGTCAGCATTTACAAGACTTTCGAAACCTTCACCGTTTAATTTCACTGTATCAATACCAATATGAATAAGTACTTCTACACCAGATTCAGATTCTAATCCGATTGCGTGTTTCGTTGGGAAGATAGTTTTAACTGTACCATCAAATGGTGCTACGATTTCTCCTTTTTCAGGTACAAATCCAACACCGTCACCCATCATTTTTTCTGAGAATACTTTATCAGGTACTTCTGATAATGGAATAATGTGTCCAGTTCCTGGTGCATAGATTTCTGTCTCTTTAATTTCTTCCACGTTTATAGGTTCATCTGATGTTTCTTCAGTAACCGTTGTTTCACTTGGTTTAGTGATTTCACCTTTCATGATAAGTGACATATCATGTTTAATTTGATCTGATTTCGGACCGAAGATTGCTTGCATATTATTACCTACTTCAAGCACACCTGAAGCACCTAACGCTTTCAAACCTTGTACATCGACTTTAGATTTATCATTTACTTCAACACGAAGACGTGTGATACAAGCATCTAAATGTTTGATATTTTCTTTACCGCCCATTGCGTCTAATACATCAAATGGTAATCTTGCTACACTTGAGTTACGAATTTCTTGTTCTTCATCTTCGCGGCCAGGCGTTTTAAGATTGAATTTCTTAATTGCAAAGCTAAATAAGAAGTAGTAAACAACTGCATAGACTAAACCAACTGGAATAACTAATAACGCATGCGTACGATCCCAGTTTAATAAACCATAAAGAATATAGTCGATAAATCCACCAGAGAAAGTCATACCAATCTTAACATCAAGTAAGTGCATGATTAAGAATGATGATCCTGCTAAAAATACATGAATAACATATAATAATGGTGCTACGAATAAGAATGAGAATTCTAATGGTTCTGTAATACCAGTTAAGAATGATGTTAAAGCAGCTGATAACATTAAACCACCAACTACTTTTTTACGTTCAGGGCGTGCATTTTTATAGATTGCTAATGCAGCAGCTGGTAAACCGAACATCATAAATGGATATTTACCAGTAGTAAATGCACCTGCTGTGAATGGTACGCCATCTTTCAATTGAGCCATCCAAATACGTTGGTCACCGCGAACGAGTTCACCTGCATGGTTTGTATATTGTCCGAACTCGAACCAGAACGGCGCATAGAAAATATGATGTAATCCGAATGGAATTAATGAACGCTCAATAATACCAAAGATAAATGTTGTTAATGTTAAGTTCTTATTCAATAAGAAGTTTGATAAGCTATTTAACCCTTCTTGGATTGGTGGCCAAACGAAACATAATGCAATACCTGTAATGATTGCAACTACTGATGTCACGATTGGCACGAAACGTTTACCTGCAAAGAATCCCAAGAATGGTGGTAATGTAATATTGTAGTATTTGTTATAACACCAAGCAGCAAGTGCCCCCATAATGATACCGCCGAACACACCCGTTTGAAGTGTTGGAACACCTAAAATTAAGGCATATGCTGGTAATTTATCAGCTTGACTTAGTTCTTTAGCACCATTAGCGTAACTATAAATATCATCAATTGTGATATGCATAATTTGTCCCATAGTGGCATTCATAATTAAGTAACCTACTAAAGCTGCTAAAGCGGCAACACCGTCTCCACCAGCTAATCCAAGTGCTGTACCAACTGCAAATAGCAATGGCAAGTTATCAAATATAATTTGTCCAGCCGCTTCCATAACAGATGAAATCATCACGAAGACGTCCATTTTTAGCCACGGTGCAATGCTAACAAGTTGTTCGTTGTGCATCGCATTACCGAACGCTAATAAAATCCCGGCAGCTGGTAAAATTGCAACTGGTAACATTAAGGCCTTACCGATACGTTGCAATTGACCGAAAAATTTCTTAAACATAATCCTTATTCCCTTCTACCTAAATTTGAACACGATAACATAAAAAAAGACATAAGCAATACTAAGAAAAGTAAGTTTGAGAAATGCATAGCGATACAGTGATTTAAAATCATGTATACTCGTCCCTTTAATTTCTCTTCTACTTTCAAAAACACATCTCTAAGTAACGCAAATTATGAAATGTATTTTTACTAAGGCTATTCCATGCCCTAGTCTTATTGATTGCTTATGCCTAATTTAATAGTAACACGCAGTTCTTTTTTTCAATTAATTTATATTATATACCTATGGTAAAACGGTTTCAATACTTTTTTAAATAGAAATTGCCGACAAAACCAAAGTTTTGTCGGCAATTTTGTCTCAAGCGTTATGAGAACGCTGAATATTTATTATAAGAAACGTTTAGCAGCAACTGAAATTGGTGGAATTTCGTCGAAGTCTAATTTTTTATCTTCAGTAATTGATCTGTAAGCCCATTTACCATAATTAATTGCTTCTTCGTTCACAATTTTACCTGGTAATGGTGCAGCATTTGGATCAACATGTACGTCAACAATAGTTGGTACATTTTCATTTAACGCTGCTTCTACTACTTCATCAATACGGCTTGGGTCTTTTAAGACATAACCTTTACCACCAGCAGCTTCTGCGAATTTAGCGTGATCCATATCAGAGAAGTCAATGGCATATTCTAATTCACCAGCAGCTTGTTGTTCATATTTAATGAATGATAATTGTTTGTTATTCATAACAAAAATTGTCACTGGTAGGTCATATTGAACAGCAGTTGCGAAGTCTTGCATTACCATTTGGAAGGCACCGTCACCACTAATAGAAATTGCTTGGCGTTTAGGGAATGCAATTTTAGAAGCAATTGCGCCTGGTAGACCGCAACCCATTGTACCTAACCAAGAAGAAATAATAAATTTATTATTAACTGATAAGTTTAGGTAACGTGTTGACCAAACTGTAGACGTACCTACATCAATTGAGAATACCGCATCGTCATCACTATATTTGCTAATAGCTTTCATTAAGCGTTCTGGACGGATTGGCGTACTTTCTTGATTCATGTCTTGTTCCATCCATTTATCCCAAACAGCTTTACGTTCTAATGTTTTTTCTAAGAATGGACGTTGTGGTACGTGTTTAATGCTATCAGTTAATTGGTGGAAAGCAAGTTTAGCGTCACCAACGATACCCACATTGACACTGAAACGATGGCCAATGACATCTGGGTTTGTGTCGATTTGAATAGCTTTAATATTTTTCTTAGGTAGGTAATCAACGTATGGATAGTTTGTACCTGCCATGATTAATAAATCGGCATCTTGAATTGTTTGATAAGATGTTTTTGTACCGATTTTACCTAAGTTACCAATGCTATATGGGTGATCATCAGGAATGATTGTTTTGGCTGGTAATGTATGAATAACTGGAATTTTAGCTGCTTCAACAAATTCACGTAATTCATCTTTAGCATTTTGTGCACCTACACCAACGATCATAACTGGTTTTTTACTTTTATCGATTAATTTTGCAGCTTTTTTAATGCTACGTAGAGTTGGCGTTGGTGCTTTAGGTTTAGTAGTATCTATAGCACGATTTGTAGTGTCTTTAATTTTTTGAGTTAATAAGTCGTTAGGACATACAACTACTGCGACACCACGTTTTTCGTATGCAGTACGAATTGCTTCGTTTACAATTTCAAATACGTTGTCACCTTTTTTAATTTGGTGGTTGTATACAGAAACATCTGAAACCATATCTGTAATGTTTGTTTCTTGGAATGCTTTTGTACCTAATAATGTACTGTTTGTTTGACCTGCTAAGATTAATTGAGGCACACGATCCATTTTTGCATCGTACATACCATTTAATAAGTGAACGATACCAGGACCACCGATACTTAATGCTACCCCAATTTTTCCTGTCATTTTAGTGTATGAAGCTGCAGCTAAACTTGCTACTTCTTCATGACGCACATGATAGAATTTAAATGAATCTCTAACTGTACGTAAACTATCTACTACTGCGTCAATTGAATCACCAGGAATGCCGTATAAGTGGTCAATATCCCATGCTTCTAACGCTTTTACTAATGCTTCGTTTGCTTTTATCTTCGCCATTATTACAATAGCCCCTTTCTCTTTTTCAACGAGTACTAAGTATATATTCCCTTTAGTAGAACAAAATAATCATGATTGGAATAAGTATTGAACTTATGACAGCAGTCAATATCATTCCAATTGAACTGAATGCACCGGATTCAATATCGTGTTCTAATGCTTTTGCGGTACCGAACGCGTGTGATGCATTCCCATATGTTAAACCTCTCGCTATAGAGGTCTTAAAATTACCTACTTTCAATAACATTGATCCCATCATACTACCGATTAGTCCAGTAGTGATGATGAATAAGACTGTTATCGTATCCGTACCACCTAATTCTTGTGAAACTTCAATACCAACAGCAGCTGTTATTGAACGTGGTAATATTGTTACGATGGTTTCCTCGTCATAACCCAATAAGTTCAACGAGGTAAACACTAACACAAAATTAAGTATTACGCCAACCATCACGCTCGTAAAGATAATACTTAAATTTTCAATAATTTTATGTCGATTCTTATATAGTGGGTAAGCTAAACATACAACAGTGGCATTTAATAGATGGTTAATCCACTTACCACCTGTCATGTAATCATGATAGTTTTGATGTGTTAACAATAATACGATAATGACACCAACTGAACCAACTAATGCTGGATTCAAAAATGGATTATCGTATTTTTGTTGTAGTTTTTTTGCAGCAAAATACATAACGACGGTCAACAATATCATTAAGATTGCTTGAATAAATGTCATACTATTGATGACCTCTCTTAACGTTAGGTTGTTTAACCATCTTTTCAGCAATGTAACCAGAAGCAAGTGCAACGCAACTTGTACCTACAATAATTAATAAGAAGAAAATGATATAACTCTTCGTGATATCAGACACAATATCCATAATACCTACAACGGAAGGTATAAAGAAAAACACCATTGTAGCTAATAGGAACTCTGCACCTTCAGATATCCAATTCATGCGTATCACTTTCAACTCAAGTAAAATGTACAACAATATCATGCCTACGATACTTCCAGCTAGTGGTATATGCAATAATGTTTGCAACAAACTACCTAAGTAACTAATGACTATGATAATGGCAATTTGTATGATAACTTTTGAAATAAATAATAATTTTTTCAAGATGACTGACCTCCCACTAAAATATGTCGAAATTGTTACAGTGAATTTTGAACCTATATTCATCATTCTAATTCAACGTTCAAAAATAGAAAAATATCCATTTTAAATACGACCTATAGCTTTTTTCTATGTAATCGCTTTAACGATTATCATTAGTAGTTTCAAATAATGTGTTTATATTGTGAAAAATGTATTCAAGCCTTCATTTTGATTACATAAAAAAAGTTGGAATGCGAATACACATTCCAACCCTTAAATAAAACATATGATATAAGACTTTATTTTAGTTTATATAATTGTATAGACCTATGATTTTAATCATATTTCAATCGCTCACTCATAAAACCTATCCATTTAGATGTTGCATGACTTAATAGTTTATCTTTTTTCCAAATGGCACCTAATTCCCAGCTCATACCTGTATCTTCAATTTTAATACTTTTAATATTATCTTTAAGCATATTTGCAATATGTTCTGGTAAGATACTTACACCTAAGTGTGCTAGCAATAAGTACTCAATAAAGTTCCACTGCGAAACATTCGAAACTGTATTTGGAAGAAAACCTGCATTTTTAGCTGCAGCAATTATTTTATCATTGAGGTAAAAATCTTCGTTAAATAGTATAAAATCTTCATTTTTCAACTCAGCCATCGTCACTGAATCACGTGTAGCAAGTTCATGCTCTTTACTTACAACCAGCCTTAAATCTTCACTGTATAAAGGCAAATAATCAAAGACATTTTCATCAATCGGAATAGTTGTAATCCCAATATCAATTTGGTCATTGATCAGACGTGTTTCTATCGATTTACCGCCACTCTCATTTAAATTGTATGTCACGTTAGGATATAGTTTATGGAACTCACCAAGAATATAAATAAATTGTTGCATATCCATTACTGCTGACATTCCAATGTTGATATGGCCTGTTTCCAATCCCAATAATCCATTAATTTCAAAAGGAATATTATCATATAAGGCAATAATTTCTTCACATTTTTTGTAGAATATTTTACCTGCATCCGTAAGTACGAGATAGCGTTTTTGACGATCAAATAATGTCATCTTTAATTCATTTTCAATATCTTTAATCGCTTTACTAATCGTTGGCTGAGCAATATATAAAGATTTTGAAGCATTTGTCATACCACCTTGATTTACCACTTCCATAAAATATTTCATATGTTTGATATCCAAATGCTCACCCTCTTTGTTCATTATTATAATTTCATTATACACGAAATATTTTTGAGAAAATAAAAATATTTAAAGTAAAACTATATGTTTCCATGCACTATGATATTTAAATTTCAATGTTTGACCCTATATGTTTCTTTTTCAAAAAATGTTATAATCACATAGGCTCAATTTGATTAGAGAGGTGAGGCATTGAGCTTTTACGAATTTATGCAAAATTTTGTTGGTGATGACACACCATTAGGTGAATTGGTAAATTGGATTAATCAAGATAGCAATTTCCCTAGAGACGTGAAGAGCCAAGTAGAAGTATTGTCATATTTTCGAAATAATCCATGTCCAGAAAACATACCCGTGACGATCGTTAAAAGAGCATTGGCTGTTTTTAACCAATTCACAAATGTATGATTTCTAACTTGTTATTATACATCATGGACGTATCATCTCACCAAGCGCCTTTATGGCGCTTTTTTTTGGGAGTGGGACAGAATTCTTTTTGAATTCGTCGTCCCTCTCCCCGCATTTGAAATTAAAAGTCTTTCGAACTTTAAAACATTACTATGATACTGTGCGAAATGGTGCAAATTTACTTTAATGTAAAATAAGTTACAAATTACGCTGTTATATTTCATATATATTACAGTTATTTGTATAATTCGTTTCTTATATTGTATTAGACCTTTTTAACGAATATGATTAATACAGTTTTTAATTCTTTTATATTTTGAGGAGAACACAATGAAATTTAAAAAATTATTTTCACGTCTTTTACTCGCTACTGGAATCATGTTCGCAGGAACTTTTACATATCAAACTATTGAACACACGCACGTATCTGAAGCCGCTTCTTATAATTACTATACGAAAGGTCAATGTACTTGGTGGGCATATCAACGTCGTGCTCAACTAGGTAAACCTGTATCAAATCGTTGGGGAAATGCTAAGAATTGGTATTACAACGCACAACGCTCTGGCTATAGAACTGGTCATACACCTAAACGCTACGCAGTAATGCAATCTACTGCAGGTTATTATGGTCATGTTGCTGTTGTCGAAGCCGTATATAAAAATGGAAGTATTAAAGTTTCTGAATATAACTATAATAGACCAAATGGTTACGGTACTCGTTACTTAAGTAAATGGTCAGCACGTAATTATAATTACATCTACTAAATGAAATCATGACATTAAATGAATCAATAAAAGCCACTACCATGAGTAAGGTACTTCAATATAGTCCTTAAGTCATACGTAGTGGCTTTTCTATATATCATTATTGTCGTAAATCTTCTAAAATTTGTTGCGCTGTCGCAGTGTTTGCTTTAGGCGCTTGTTTTAATGCTTCGGCAACACGCGCGATTTCATCACCTTTAGCACCTACAACAATAGCTAACGATTTGTATTGTAAGCTCATATGGCCTTTTTGGATACCTTCAGAAACTAACGCTCGACACGCTGAAAAGTTCTGTGCTAATCCTACCGCAGCAACAACTTGACCTAGCTCTTGTGCTGATTGAACATTTAATAATTCGAGTGAAGCTTTCGCAATTGGCAACACTTTTGTACCGCCACCAACAATAGCTAATGTCATTGGTACTTCTATCGTTCCAATTAAACGTCCACGTTCTTTATCATATTTCCAGGTTGCGATACCTCTATATTGCCCATCACGACTTGCATATGCATGTGCGCTCGCTTCAGCACCACGCGTATCATTTCCTGTTGCTAGGACAACTGCATGGATACCATTCATTACCCCTTTATTATGCGTTGCTGCACGGTGAATATCAACTTGTGCTAATACTGAAGCACGTTCCATGCGGTGTGCAACTTCTTCTCCAGAACGATCACCTTTATTTAAATCATTGATATCAATTTCACCTTGTACACGTACGACTGAAGCTGTCGCATGGTTAGATAAAATACTCATGAGCACATCACGATTTGGAAATTCATTCTTTAAATGTGCTGTAATAGCTTCTAAAATCGTATTAAGCATATTGGCACCCATTGCATCTTTAGTATCAACAAAAACCTTCAATGACAATAGTTGGTGTTCTGGAAACGTATCGATTTCAATACGTCTATATCCACCGCCACGTTCTATAATTGATGGATATGCTTCAGCTGCAATTTGCTTAATTTGTGGTTCTAATGCTTGAATGTCTTGAGCTAATGCCTCTGTATCGTTGACATCATCAAAGACGATTTGACCAATCATTAAGCGTTCACTTTTAACCGTCTTAAAACCACCTGTATTGTTGACTAATTTGGCACCATAACTTGCTGCAGCTACAACAGAAGGTTCTTCAACCATCATTGGTACAACATATGCTTTGTCATCAACAATAATTTTAGGTAATAAACCTACAGGCAACGTCCCTTGGCCTATCACATTTTCGATTAAACTATTCGCAACCTCTTCATTAATTAATGGATTATTTAATAATACATGATAGTTGTCATCTGTTAGCCAACCATAATCAACGAGTTGTTTTAATTTATCTTCACGAGATAAATGTCGAAACGACTTATCTAATTGCTTCATACTATTATTCCCCTTTATCGATCATTAAAGCGATGCCTAGTCCGCCACCGATACATGCCGTTGCAATACCAGAGCGTTTATTCTCTTGTTCAAGTGCATTCACTAATGTTGTGACAAGTCTGGCACCACTCGCACCAATTGGGTGTCCTAATGCAATCGCACCACCATAAATGTTTAACTTGTCATCTGGAATATGCAAATTATCTTTAACTGGTATACTTTGTGCCGCAAATGCTTCAGTCATTTCTACAATATCGACATCATCAATTTTACTATCTGTTTTATTCAGTAACTTCTCAACAGCATAGAATGGTGCATAGCCCATATATTGAGGATCGCAACCTACTTCAGCATAATCTCCAACAATACCAAGAATGTCATACCCGTTTGCTTTCGCATACGATGCTTCCATCAAGATAAGTGCAGATGAGCCATCGTTAATACTTGAAGCATTACCACCTGTGACTGTGCCATCTTCTTTAAATATTGTCTTTAATGTTGCAAGTTTCTCAACACTACTATTTGGACGCACACCTTCATCTGAAGTCATTTCTTCACCTTCAGCGTCTGTCATGCTAATAATTTCATTGTTGAATTTACCTTCTTGCGTCGCTTTAGCTGCTTTTGCTTGTGAATGATTTGCAAATTCATCTTGCATTTCACGTGTAATGTCATATTTTTCAGCGATATTCTCAGCTGTTACGCCCATTGGTACATAATGAAACGCATCTGTTAACCCATCGTGCATAAAGCTTTCAACAGGTTCTTGTCCCTCTTTCAAAATTAATTGAGGGGCATTGGTCATACTTTCAACCCCACCGACTGCAACAACATCCGCTTCGCCTAATTGAATTAACTGTTTCCCTAATATGATCGCTTTAAGCCCAGAACCACATACTTCGTTAATTGTCATAGCTGGGGTTGTATCAGGTACACCGGCTTTGATTGCAATTTGGCGTGCTGGGTTTTGTCCTACACCACTTTGTAATACGTTACCAAAAATAACTTGTTGTATGATGTTAGGATCAATGTTCGCAGCTTCGATAGCACCTTTCAAAGCTGTCGTTCCTAATTCAACTGCAGAATAATTTCTTAATTTCCCTTTATATCTACCGATTGGTGTTCTTTTAGCACTGACTATAGCAATTTTTTTCATTCTTTATCTCCTTATATGTAGTTTATATATAAATTGTAATTTAGTTATTTAATTTGGTAAAATAACTATTAATATGATTATTAATAATAGCCGATAGAAGTTTTCTCAAACTCAATGTTATACCATGCAGTTTCACGTATTTTATTATATTACGCTATTAAACGACATGCGTTATTGCATTTAACCATTAGAATGAAAACGCTTTCTATTAGTGAGCATTTTAAATGAAATTGTCACAAAAAGCTACTATTAATATGAATTATAAAAATTAGAATAATGAAAGGATGTAGTGCCCGTGAGTATAGGAATCGATAAAATTAACTTTTACGTCCCTAAATACTATGTAGACATGGCTAAGCTTGCAGAAGCTCGCCAAGTTGATCCAAATAAATTTTTAATTGGGATTGGTCAAACCCAAATGGCAGTCAGTCCAGTATCACAAGATATTGTATCTATGGGGGCTAATGCTGCTAAAGATATTATAACAGATGATGATAAAAAACATATTGGAATGGTCATTGTAGCGACTGAATCTGCAATTGATAATGCCAAAGCTGCGGCAGTTCAAATACACAATTTATTAGGTATTCAGCCATTTGCACGCTGCTTCGAAATGAAAGAAGCTTGCTATGCTGCAACACCTGCCATCCAATTAGCTAAAGACTACATTGAGAAACGTCCTGAAGAAAAAGTCCTTGTCATCGCAAGTGATACAGCACGTTATGGTATTCAATCTGGTGGTGAACCAACACAAGGTGCTGGCGCAGTGGCTATGTTAATTTCTCATAATCCTAGTATTTTAGCCTTAAATGATGACGCTGTTGCATATACAGAGGATGTTTATGATTTCTGGAGACCAACTGGACATCAATATCCATTAGTTGCAGGTGCTTTATCTAAAGATGCATATATTAAATCGTTCCAAGAAAGTTGGAATGAATATGCGCGTCGTGAAGGTAAATCACTATCTGACTTCGAATCATTATGTTTCCACGTACCATTCACTAAAATGGGTAAAAAAGCATTGGATTCTATTATTAATGATGCCGATGAAACAACACAAGAACGTTTAACTTCTAGTTATGAAGATGCAGTATACTACAATCGTTATGTAGGTAACATTTATACAGGTTCATTATATTTAAGCTTAATCTCATTATTAGAGAATCGATCACTTAAAGGTGGTCAAACAATTGGATTATTTAGCTATGGCTCAGGTTCAGTTGGAGAGTTCTTTAGTGCCACTCTAGTTGAGGGTTACGATAAACAATTAGATATTGATGGACATAAGGCATTATTGAATGATCGTCATGAAGTCTCAGTTGAAGACTACGAAAGTTTCTTTAAACGTTTCGATAATTTAGAATTCGATCATGATACGGAACAATCAAATGACGACACATCTATTTACTATTTAGAACGTATTCAAGATGATATTCGTCAATATCACCGTCCTGAATAACATCATTTATAGTAAAAAGGCGTAAGAGACATGCACTTTTAGCAAGGTGTCTCTTACGCCTCTTTTTATTTATATTCACTATGATCACGGTTTGGTTGAATGTTTAGGTCGATACAAGTGAGTCATGTCTACTTTTTCAAGTTCGAGTAGTTTGATTTTATGATTAATTGTGCCACCATACCCTGTTAAGCTACCATCTTTTCCAACTACACGGTGACATGGGATAATAATTGAAATAGGGTTACTACCTACTGCGCCACCCACTGCTTGTGCCGACATATTGGGTTTACCGCGTTCTTCTCCTACAAGATGTGCAATCTCTCCATACGTTCTTAATTGACCATATTCTATATGTTGTAATTTCTGCCATACGCATTTTTGAAATGCAGTACCTTCTGGTTTAAGCGAAAAATCAATAGTCGGACGCTGTCCATCAAAATATTGATTTAACCATTTAACCGCTTTTTTGAAGACATCTAGCTCCGGATTAGTAGGATGCGTCACTGTCGTGTCCTGATATTTATAAAGTAGATGTGTGAGTGACTTGCCATCACTAATGAGCTCTAAATTTTGCACGGGTGATTCGTAAAGCATTGAATACGCCATCAAACCCCTCCTTTCTGACCATTATGACGAAGTTTGATGCCAATGTACAACGGGAAGTATGAAACAATACTTAAATAATGGGAGGTGTACCTGTGGCTGGTTTAAATAAAGATGATGTTGATTTGCATTTCAATACGAATCGATTTAATGAAGATGATCATGCTAAACAAATTTCATTCTTCTACAAAGCCCTATATCAAATCAATGATATTGTATTAGGCATTATATTCTTGATAGGAAGCTTTTTATTCTTTAGTGATCAAACAATGATTGCTGGCACAATATTATTTGTGATTGGTAGTCTTCAAATGACTGCAAGACCTGTGATTTCTTTTGTTCACGATATGAAACTATCAAGATATTACAAACGAAAGTATAGTCAACACGTTACCGAAGAGACACACAATCATTAATAAAGTGGGGCAGAATCCGAATTGTATTCATTGCCTCACGCTTAATTTGTGTTAGAACCAATCTTTCTTTTTAAAAAGTGTAATGAGTGATACAACAACTATGATCGAAATAGCGATAAAGACAAAGTAGCTATAATGCCAATCGAGTTCAGGCATATAGGAGAAATTCATGCCATACCATCCCGTTAAAAATGATAGTGGAAAGAATATGGATGAAATAATCGTTAACACATTCATCACGCCATTAATTCTATTAGAACGATAAGACTCATTATTATCTTTAATATCATCTGTAATATGTTCACATGCCATTAACGTATCGTTCTGTCTTAATAACCTACTATGAATATGCTTAATCAATAACTGATACTCGTGTGATACGTTTAATGATGTTTCATCTATCATTTCATTTAGTAGTTGTTCCATTGGAATCAATACACGCTTGAGTTTAATAATTTCAGAGCGAATGTGATAGACATCATCCATTAATTTACGGTTATTAACTTTATCTACATTCTGATTTTCAAAAGAAAAGACAATGTCCTCCACATGATTGACATAATTAAAATATTCATCTGTGATTCTATCAATCATGACGGCTACCAGTTCAGTTACAGTTATGTCTTTCGGCAACGTATTGAATGACGAAATGATGTCTGATAAAACCTTCATGGGATATTTATGTACGGTAATCACCCAATTATGCTTTACAGTTATACTTAGTGGTTCTGCTGAAAAATCATTGTGACTTATCGTATGGAGTATGAGATATAAATGTTGTTTATGTGGATGGGTACTTATTTTGGGTCTTGTTACTGTAAATACAGACGCTTCTAAGTGGTGTTTAGCAATATTGAACCGTTGCGTCAGTATTGCTTGATCATTTTGAGTTGGATTTTCGAAATCAACCCATACAAGTCTTGCATCTTCAGGTATAGCTGAAAATGTACATGCAGTATGAAAACGATGTGCTTGGTCTTGATAGTGGACACGGATTGCCATAGTATCTCCTACTTTTTATATCTTTTATTCTTCCATACCACTTTTCAGAAAATAAAAACAAAAGGCTAAGACACACGGAAAGTCGCATTAAATTCATTGCTTAAATCCGTTAATGTCTTAACCTTAATTCCCAACCATATTACAGGTGTAAAATAATCACATTAGTTTTGATTAAAATTATATAATTCATAACCTTTGTCTTTAGCATATTCAATGGCTAAAATTTCTAAAACGTTAATGAATGCTGGTTCATTTTTAACATTGACATATTGGAATTTCAAATTGTAATCTTCAGCTGTAATTGATTTTATATCGTCTACATTAACCCCTTTTTGTTGTGCTAAGCCTTTTTTAAATTTAGTCGTCCCTACACCTGATTTTAAATTATATTGACCTAATTTATTAAATAAATCCTTAGTAATTAGTTGATAACCTGTAGAGTAACCACCAGTTTGTCCAACGAAAATAGGCGTTTTCTTATCAAAAATAACATAAACGCCAAATTTATCTTGAACCTTTTCACGGTCTTCTTTACTAAATGTTAGCGCGCTATCTTTATCATATTTAAATAATTTCTTAAGTTGCTTCTTATTATCCTCTTTAATTTGATCTAATTGTTTACTGCCCTTCATAATTGAAATCCTCCCATACAGAACTCGTTTAATATCATTCGTTAAACAATGTTTCTATTTGCATAACATATACCCTTTCACAATGCTTTGAAACGCATCGTCTAAATCATCGTACACGATATTTCAGAATTTTCATATCAGTTTAATTTTTATACGTTATTTACATCTTTAATGTAAATACATGTTTATTTATGTATTTATATAATCTATAATTAGATATTATGTTTCTATAAAATGATTAGATTCTTCTATAGATGTTAGGGGAGAACAATTTTGAATGATAAAGACTTACGGGTAATTAAGACCAAAAAAGCGTTAACAGATAGTCTATATTCGTTGCTAGAAGAAGAAGCATTTTCAACTATAACGGTAAATATGATTTGCAAAAATGCTGGTGTGCATCGCACGACGTTTTACAAACACTTTTATGATAAATTCGAATTATTAAATCAGCTATTGAAACTAACACATGATGATTATTTTGCGACTGATATTAAAGAACGTTTGAATAATCCTTTTCAAACACTAGCCAATACATTTAATAAAGAAGAAATATCTAGAATTGAACATAAACAATTCAATGATAAAGCATTTGATGAAGCGCGCAATAACTATTTGATTGAAATCATGCAGAACGACTTCAAAGCAAACATGCATCGCATTACTGTTGACGGTGTCGTTCCTAAGAGTTTAGTATTCTATGTCTTCGGTTCCGTGCTAAATGCATTTATGGATTGGAAAAAGGATGAAAATGTAGAAATCAAACCTAAGCAAATGGACCAAATTTTTCATAAACTTATCAATGTCAAAGCACACGATTAAATAAACATGAGGAAGTAGGCATCAAAGCTACTTCTTCATGTTTTTTTGATAGTCGTCAATAGGTATTAATCGCTATTTAGTATAAATCAATATATAATGGCCTTGGTTATAAACTAATAAAAAGGGGTTATATCATGACTGAATTATTTCCATATTTAGCATTCGAAAAAGCAAAAGAAGCAATATCTTATTACGAGGACGTCTTTGGCGCTACAAACGTTAAAAGATTAGACATTAGCGAAGCACAAGCAGAACAATTTGGCATGACGAAAGAACAAGCTGCAGACGCTACTATGCACGCAGAATTCGAAGTATTAGGCGTCAAAATCTTATGTTCCGATTCATTTGGACGCGTAGAGAATATTAATAATGGTATTTCACTGCTTATCGATTTCGATGTTAATGATCATAACGATTCAGATAAAGTTCAACAATTTTACGATAAAATTAAAAATCACGACTCTGTAAACATCGAAATGCCGCTTAAAGAACAATTCTGGGGTGGAAAAATGGGTGCCTTCACTGATAAATATGGCGTACGTTGGATGTTACACGGGCAAGATTACACACAACTTAATTCATAATTCACATCAATCTCTGTTTTATTTCATTAAGAATATGCTGTAACAGAATCTATAATATAAGGGAGTGGGACTGAATTCTTTTTTTAATTCATTGTCCCACTCCCAGCTTTATATTTATAAAATGTTTTTTGATCTTAGAACATTTCTGAAACGACTTTTTGTTCTAAGAAATTTAATAAGTAGTCTGGACTACCTGTTTTAGCATCTGTACCAGACATTTTGAAGCCACCAAATGGATGGTAACCTACAACTGCTGCAGTACATCCACGGTTAAGGTATAAGTTACCTACATCGAATTCATTCACTGCTTTAATCCAGTTCTCACGATTATTCGTAATCACTGCACCTGTTAAACCATAGTCTGTATCATTCGCAATTTCAATTGCTTCTTCGAAATTATCAAATTTAGTAAAGCCAACCACTGGACCAAAGATTTCTTCTTGCATTACTTGGTCAGATGATTTTAATCCTGAAATAATTGTTGGTTTAATGAAGTAACCTGTTGAATCATCAGCTTCGCCACCAATTTCAATTTTGCCTTCTTTACCACCAATTTCGATATATTTTTTAATTTTGTCGAATTGTTTTTTATTAATTACAGGACCCATAAATGTATTATCTACAGTATTACCAACGGTTAATTCTTTTGTTAATGCTACTGCTTTTTCTAAGACTTCATCATAAACTGAACTGTGTACGATAGCACGTGAACATGCTGAACATTTTTGGCCAGAGAAGCCAAATGCTGACGTTACGATTGACTCTGCAGCTAAATCCGTATCAATATTTTCATCAACGACAATCGCATCTTTACCGCCCATTTCTGCAATAACACGTTTTAAGAATGTTTGGCCTTCTTGAACCACTGCACTACGTTCATAAATACGTGTACCAGTTGCACGAGAACCTGTGAACGTAACAAAGTGTGTATGCACAGAATCAACTAAATAGTCACCAATTTCTTTAGGATCACCAGGTACAAAGTTAACAACACCTTTAGGCAGACCTGCTTCTTCTAAAATTTCAATTAATTTATACGCAGTTAATACTGTATCTTCAGCAGGTTTCAATAGAACTGTATTACCAGCTACTACTGGTGCTAATGTTGTACCAGCCATGATAGCAAATGGGAAGTTCCAAGGTGGAATCGTTACACCTGTACCAATTGATTTATAGAAGTACTTGTTATGTTCCCCTTCACGGTCTAATACCGGTTTACCATCTGCTAATTCCATCATTGAACGTGCATAGTATTCGATAAAGTCGATACCTTCAGCCGCATCGCCTACTGCTTCATCCCATGGCTTACCTGCTTCGTATACCATAACCGCAGAAATTTCTTCTTTACGACGACGAATAATTGCTGCTACACGTAATAATAATTCTGCACGATCTTTATGTGACCATTGACGCCACGCTTTATAAGCTTTATTTGAAGATTCAAATGCTTTATCAACATCTTCCTTAGTTGCTTTAGATACTTTAGCAATTAATTCCGATGTATTAGCTGGATTAATTGAATCAAATGTATCATCTTTAGTAATGTGCTCACCGTCAATCACAATTGGAAGTGTTTGACCAAATTCACTTTTAACTTGTTCTAACGTTTTTTGAAATCTTTTTACATTTTCTTGTACTGAAAAATCAATCCCAGGTTCATTTTTGAAAGGTACTACCATTCTTAATTACCCCCTATGTATTTGTAAGAATTATAAAAATCAGTAAAACATTGACTTACTTAAAATGATAATTTGTATCATTAATTTCATTCTACTATGCTTCGGGTTATTTTTGCAATCGCTTACATACATATTATCTGAAAAGTTTTAATTATTAGTCAGATGCAGTTGTTCAGTTAAAACACATACAAACGATATTATTATAATTTTATATTTTTATAAAAATAAAGTATAATAAATTTACACAAATTAACGACATCAAGAAAAGGAAGTACACAAATGAAAGCATTAATTACAGGTGGAGCAGGATTTATTGGCTCACATGTAGCCGAACATTTTGTTAAACACAATATAGAGGTACATGTTATCGATAATTTAAGTTCCGGATACTTACATAATATTCCCTTTGTTAATAAAGAACATATTTACGTCAAGGACATCACCGATTTTGAGTTTGTAACGCAATTAATACGTCAAGAGCAATTTGATTATGTTATTCATTTAGCAGCCATGGTGAGTGTTGTTGAAACGATTGAGAAACCATCTTTATCTAATCAAATTAATATTGATGCCACAGTTCATCTTCTAGAAACCATTCGAACGTACAACAAGCAAATTAAAAAATTCATATTTGCCTCATCGGCAGCCATTTACGGTGATTTACCAAGTTTACCTAAATCCGTTTCTCACTCTATACCATCGCCATTATCTCCATATGCAATACAGAAATACGCTGGAGAGCAGTATGCTAAGATTTACCATCATTTATATGATATGCCTTGCGCTTGTCTCAGATTCTTTAATGTTTATGGTCCAAGACAAAATCCTAACTCGGATTATTCAGGTGTCATCTCAATAATGAATCATAGATTTACACATCAGACTGAATTTACCTTCTATGGTGATGGTGAACAAACTCGTGATTTTGTTTACATTGATGATTTAATTGCCGCTATGTGGCTTGTGCTGAATACTCCAGCAACAAGTGGTTCAATATTCAATGTAGGTACGGGCATACAAACAAATCTGAAAGCAGTTTTTAAAGCGTTTGAAAAGGGCTTCAATTACAGTACCCCATACCAATTTAAAGCACCAAGACTTGGAGATATTAAACATTCTTGTGCTGACATTACACCACTTGAATCATTGGGTTATCATCCTCAATATGATATAGCTAAAGGCATTCAATCTTATTTGGCCTATAACAAAGAACATAAAGTAAAATTATAAAAGCATCGACTCAGATAAATTAAAAGCAGCTTGTTGCAAATGCCCTTTTAATTTAGTCAACTACTGTCAATATATATTTGTAGGGAGTGGGACAGAATTCTTTTGAATTCGTCGCCCCACTCCCGCTTTTTTTATCATTCTATTAAACTCATGAAATGATTACTTACTTTATCCCAATCATGATTGATACACATTCAAATGCTTTTAGGATCAGGAATTTTTAAGTTCAATAGATATTGTATTTACTGATTATTTTAGAAGGTTATAGAACTCTTCTATCGCTAATTGATTGTATTCTTGAGCGTTAAACGTCTCATAATTGGGTGTTTGATGTTTGATAAAACGCGCTAAGCCGTGCTTAATATCATTGACATCATGACTCACTAACATCCCATACTTACCATTGTTTAATACATAACGATTCGCAATGATATCCGATGCCAATACATTCATGCCAAGTGATAGTGCTTCAAGAAGAACCATTGATTGGCCTTCATAATAAGACGTTAACGATAAAACATCTGCTTGTTTCATAATATAGAATGGATTTTTTCGTTGTCCTAATAAAAAGACATGCTGTTCTAACTTCAACTTACGAATTTGTTGTTCTAATTTATGTCTTAATGGACCTTCTCCCATAATATATAATTTCGTATTAGGATAATGCACGATAACCTTGCTAACCGCTTCAATTAATAAATCAAATCCTTTTTCAGGTGATAAACGGCCAACCGACACAATTTTAAAATCATCCTCTTTAAAAGGTACCGACGTCACTTTCCCTTTATTTACACTGACGAGCACCGGCACATTATTTTTCTCAAATTGATCAGCATCATCTAACATGAATTGCGATATTTTACTTAAATTAATCGTGTTTCTTGACGCTACAAATTTCTTATTTAGTGCTTTTTTAGCAATATTGTGCATATTTTGTTCTTTTGATGCATCAGAAACACATACCAGTTTATCAAATTGATCATACAATGTGATCAAACCTTTTAAATTTTGATAATGCGGTTTCACACCGTTAACGGTTCTCTCCATATCCGCTTTGATATCACTATGAAGGTAGACCAACTTACGTTTGGCAGTCGTAGCTAAAATAAGATTCGCCCAAAACATAGAGTACCCACTGAAATCTATCGCATAATCAAATTGACTTTCACCTATTATTTTACGCATCTCACGTTCATATACATGTTTTGGATATAAGAAACGTTCTAATGCACTTTTTAGCCCTCGTTGTCTGACGAAGTCTACTTTATACGTCTCTTTTAACGACGCTGCTAATGGGCCAACTCTTAAAATAATTCTTACATTTTGGTTAACATTATTCAGATTATTCAAGATTTCTTCATTATTACTTCTATTTGTAAATAGTGTAACGTCGTATTGATTGTAATCAATATTCTCTAATAAATTGATAACAGAAGAGGTAATACCATTATTTTTCATTCCACCAGGATAAATTAATAGTCGTTTTTTAGCACATTTCTTTTCCTTTTTACGTTTATGTTTTGAGGTGAATACGCGCTCAATCACTTTGTCAGTAACATTTCCATCATCTAGATACGCATACGTATTTTTGAACATTTGATAGTTATGTTGCACCTTATTTAATTGATATGTTTTCTGTTGTATCGCTTGTACAACATCATCAATGGTATGCACAACCGGTCCCGGTAAATCCTGAGCATTGATATACATTCCTCTTTCAAATTGATATGCTTCGTAGTCAGGTGTATAAAAGACAATGGGTTTATTTGTGACTAAATAGTCAAAGAAGATACTTGAATAATCCGTTATCATTAAATCAACAAACGCCAATATTTCATTTGTATCAAAATAATCTGGAATAAGATAAGGTTTTAGTGCCTCATTTTTAATTGCTTTTTTATAAATAAATGGATGTACCTTTACTAATACTTGATAATCGAGATGATGTTTCAACTTTTCAACTTCTTCGACAATATGATTTAAACTTTCCTCAGGCGTGTTGACATCATCACCTCTCCAAGTAGGACAATATAACAATACTTTCTCATCAGTAATATCAATGTATGAGCTTAATTCATTAATAAGCATTTTTGAATCACTATTCAATGTAAGATCTATTCTTGGATATCCTATTTCTAAAATTTGTCCACCATAGATGTTATCCAATCTAAATGCCCTTTTAAAAATATCTGACGTATGGCGATTAGGACTTATGATATAATCACTCGATAAAAAGTTTTTAATAATATTTTGCGAACCATGTAAGCCATTTTCAAGGTCTAGCCCCATATATTTGAGTGGCGTACCATGCCATGTGTTCACATAAATTTGATCAGGCTTTTTAATGAAATAGGCAGGAAATGTTGAGTTGTTAATTAGATACTTACATTCGGTTAGTGCCCTTAAATACTCTGGAGATTCTTTAATCACGAATTCAATATTTTTGTAGTTCTCAAATTTCTTTTTATAAAATTCTAACGTTTCGGTAGTGTCGACGACCCATTTATGCGTATATTTACGATATTTGGGATGATGAACCAAACGTTTAAAGATAGCATATGGACTATCTGTAATACTCTTCCCATCTCTTACTTGATATAGAATATCGTGTTGTTTAACTTTATTCGCTTCATAATTGTGCGCATAACGCATTATTTTACGTGTATAAGCTGAGTTATTTCTTCTTTGTAAAGGCGTCGTTATAAATTTAAATTTACGTCGACTTTGATTTTGTAAAAATGTCTTCAGTGCCATATTCATTTTCCTTTCTAAGTTGTATTTCATTCTCTTAAGTTGATGTCATAAAATGAATGCGTTGAATTACATTTTGATTCTTGAGTATGTATGGAGATGAACGCCAATATACAGTCTAAATATATTATATCATTTATTTATATTATATATTATTAAAATAATGCGTTTTGTATATTAAATTTTTAGATACAAAAACCTTTGAGCCACTGGACGACTCAAAGGTTATCTATACCTGATTGATGACATGACTATTTAGGGGCATCTCTTTCATCAATTTCTCTTATTACTTTAGCAGGCACACCCGCAACTAGGCTATTCGGTGGTACATCTTTAGTCACTACGCTTCCCGCTGCAATAACTGAGCCATCACCAATCGTCACACCAGGTGTGACTACAACATTGCCACCAAACCAAATATTATTCCCAATTGTGATAGGCTGAGCCAACTCTAAACCTGCATTACGTTCTTTAGGCGTTAAAGGATGATGGGCAGTATAGAAACCACAAGACGGACCTATAAATACATCATTACCAATCGTGATGCCACCTCCATCCATGAAGTAACAATTACTATTAACAAAGATGTTCTTACCTAATTTAACATTCCACCCATAATCTGTATCGAAAGGACTATTAATTGTAATATGCTCTAATTGGGTGCCAAATAATTCAGTTAAGATTGCTTGTCGTTTGCTATCATCACTTGGCCGTGTTTGATTAAAGTCATAACATAAATCTTTAGCTCGTATACGTTCTGCTTCTAATTCATTATCAAAATTCGCATCATACCATTCATGTGCTAACATTTTTTCTTTCTCTGTCATCGTACTCACTCACCTTCTTTCAATTGTTATCATAAAGTTTAAACGAATCAAGACGCTTTTGCATTGAAATTCCATTTTCATTAAAAAATGCAGACTTTATGTCTAACAACAAAAAAGCCGAGAGTGAGACAACATTCTTTTTAAAACGTCTCCAACCCCAGCTTGCTTTGCTTGTAGAATTTCTTTATGAAATTCTCTTTGCTTGGGCCCCAACCCCAGCTTGCTTTGCTTGTAGAATTTCTTTATGAAATTCTCTTTGCTTGGGCCCCGCTAGAACTATGCAATGCATGGCTTAAGTGTCTTTTCTCTTCAGTTAGCCATTGCGAATTTCCAAAATAGCATTATTAGATTATTTATGTCTCAGACCATAACCATGACGTCTTAGACATTAATTCCATTTAAGTTGTAATATAGTCTCCACCATTAACATGAATAATTTGGCCTGTAATATATGAGCTATCTGCATTTGTTGCAAGAAACACATAGGCTGGCGCAAGTTCTGCAGGTTGTCCACGTCTACCCATTGGCGTATTGCCACCTTGATTTTCCACTTTGTCTTCATCAAAGGTAGCTGGAATTAATGGCGTATAAATCGGTCCTGGCGCTACACCATTGACGCGTATATTTTTCTCCATTAGCGTTGTAGCTAATGATCGCGTAAATGAAACAATCGCGCCTTTAGTTGAAGCGTAATCAATCAAATGACCTGAACCACGATATGCTGTTACACTTGTTGTGTTAATAATCGTATCGTTATCACTTAAATATGGAACGGCCGCTTGTGATAAGAAGAACATACCAAATATATTAGTTTCGAATGTCTCTTTAAATTGTTCTGGCGTAATGTCCATAAAATGGTCTTGTGGATATTGAACAGCACCGTTATTTACTAGAATATTTAATCCGCCAAAGTCTTGAACCACTTGTTGCACTAAATCTTTAGATTGCTGTGCATCTTTTAAATCATGTGCATACGCTTTAGCTTTAACACCGATGTCTTTCAAACGTTGAACGGTTTCTTCAGCATCCTCATGCTCATCGTAATAACCAATTGCTACATCCGCGCCTTCTTTAGCAAATAGTATCGCAACAGAACGACCAATACCTGAGTCACCACCAGTAATTAATGCAACTTTACCTTGCAGTTTACCTGCTGCTTTATAGTCATCTAGCTCTGAAACTGGTCTAGGATTCATATCTTTCTCAGTACCTGGTTGATGATCTTGAGTATAGCCTTTAATTTGCTTATGAAATTCTAATAAATTCATTCGTTACCACTCCTTATCCATTTACTTAACCGTTCCCATTAATGTCGCATTTGAAACAAAGTTGTTATCTGATTATCAACGATCCATTTCATTACAACTTTAGAATGATAGGAAGTCAGTTCCTTAGTCTCATGCATTTTAGTACGAAACCTTATATAATTAAATTAAACTTCTATTAAAGATTTAACTTAAGCCACTAACGAGAACATACAGATAAAGGAGTGCGACGCTATGCGAGGTTTATTTAAAGGTATTATTGCATTACTAATCATACTTGGTATTGTAAAGACCTTCCAAGATCATGATGTAATGAACGAAGCGAACTATTATTACAATCAAGCTAAAAATGGCGAATTGGTTCAAAATATATCCAATTTTGATTTTAATAACTATAAAGATTTAAATTTAGACCATTTTAAACCATCTGATTTTTTCTAAAATAACGATATCAACGACACAATAGAATGATATTATCGGCAATGAGAAAACATTCAAGTGCATGTTGAATTCAGTCCACGACTGCTCATATACATTTGTAGCCTAAGATATAGACTTAATATGTGCCCTTCAAAGTAGACATTGAAAAATGAACACTTTGGAGGGCACTTTTTTATTCAAAAACAGAACAGAAACATTGACTTAAATACCCTAAGGGGGTATATTATGTATGAATTGTAATGGAGGTGTCCTAATGAGCAATAAACAACATACTACATTGACTATTACCGGTATGACTTGTGCCGCCTGTTCTAACCGTATCGAAAAGCGATTAAACAAAATGGATAATGTTAACGCACAGGTTAATTTAACGACTGAAAAGGCGACAATCGAATATGATTCAAATGACTATGAGATCAATGACTTCGTGTCGACCGTTCAAAAGCTTGGCTATGATGTAGTCATAGATAAAGCTGAATTAGATATAAGTGGCATGACTTGTGCTGCTTGTTCAAATCGCATTGAAAAAGTATTAAATAAAACTACAGGTGTCAAACAAGCATCTGTCAATTTAACGACTGAGCAAGCCACGGTAGCTTACTATCCCGGTCAAACCGATTTAGATACTTTAATAGAACGTATTAGAAAGCTAGGTTATGATGCACAACCTAAACAAACTGAAGAAGATCAAGCTACGCGTAAACAACGCGCATTGAAACATAAGCGAAACAAATTAATCATCTCAGCGATTCTGGCATTACCGTTACTCATGACAATGTTCGTTCATCTCTTTAATATGCATTTACCAGATCTCTTAATGAATCCTTGGTTCCAATTTATACTTGCGACACCAATCCAATTCATCATTGGTTGGCAATTCTATGTTGGCGCTTATAAGAACTTGCGCAACGGTGGCGCTAACATGGATGTACTTGTCGCATTAGGCACTAGCGCTGCTTACTTTTACAGTATTTATGAAATGATCAAATGGTTAGCTGGTTCAACACATATGCCTCACCTATATTTTGAGACAAGTGCTGTGCTGATCACGTTGATTCTTTTCGGAAAATATTTAGAGGCACGCGCTAAATCGCAAACAACACATGCATTAAGTGAATTACTGAATTTACAGGCAAAAGAGGCACGCCTCATTGATGACAATGGCATCGAACAAATGGTACCTCTGAATCAAGTTAGTGTGAATGATATCTTGTTAATTAAACCAGGTGAAAAGATACCGGTTGATGGTCAAATCATCAAAGGTGAAACTGCTATAGATGAGTCAATGTTGACTGGTGAATCCATGCCCGTGGATAAGCAGGTTGATGATGCAGTGATCGGTTCAACGATAAATACAAATGGTGTAATTACAATTAAAGCCACTAAAGTTGGAAAGGACACTGCCCTTTCTAACATTATTAAAGTCGTTGAAGAAGCTCAAAGTTCTAAAGCACCTATTCAACGTTTAGCTGATATCATATCTGGCTATTTCGTGCCAATTGTAATTGCTATCGCATTATTAACTTTCCTCATTTGGATTACCATCGTTCATCCTGGTCAATTTGAGAATGCACTTGTTGCTGCGATATCCGTTTTAGTTATTGCTTGTCCATGTGCGCTTGGATTAGCGACACCAACGTCTATCATGGTTGGTACAGGTCGCGCTGCTGAAAATGGTATTTTATTCAAAGGTGGCGAGTATGTCGAACGCACACATCAAGTTGATACGGTTGTGTTCGATAAAACAGGCACATTAACTCATGGTAAACCAGAAGTTACTTATTTAGATGGGGATGAAGATACACTAGCTTTAGTGGCCTCCGCTGAAAAGAACTCTGAACACCCTTTAGCTACTGCAATTGTTAACTATGCTGAACAACAACATGTGCAATTGGTAGACGTCACTGACTATCAAACATTACCAGGCCACGGTATACAAGCGATGATCGATGGGACTCAGTTACTTGTTGGCAATAAAAAATTGATGCTCGCACATCACATCAACATAGATACGATGAAACAGAAGATGACACATATGGAAGCTGATGGTCAGACCGTAATGTTAATTGCATATGGTGGTGAACTTAAGGGCATGATTGCTGTTGCAGATACAGTTAAACCTTCTGCCAAAAACGCCATCCAACAACTAGCAGCTATGAATATTAAAACGGTCATGCTAACTGGTGATAATGAACGAACTGCACGTGCGATTGCCAATGAAGTTGGTATTGACCAAGTCATTGCTGAAGTTCTCCCTCAAGATAAGGCACAACATATCACGCAGTTACAAGAACAGCAGCATAACGTTGCTATGGTAGGTGACGGTATCAATGATGCCCCTGCACTGGTTAAAGCAGATATTGGTATTGCAATGGGAACGGGGACTGAAGTAGCGATAGAAGCTGCAGATATCACCATTCTAGGAGGCGATATTCAGTTAGTACCTAAAGCCATCCACGCGAGTCATAAAACCATTCGCAACATTAAACAAAATTTATTCTGGGCATTTGGATATAACATTGCAGGCATACCTATTGCAGCAATGGGATTACTCGCACCATGGATAGCTGGCGCTGCAATGGCCTTAAGTTCAGTTAGTGTTGTAAGTAACGCTTTACGACTAAGACGAATGAAACTATAATTTTGAAGCATTTCTATTTTATTTCTTTGTTTATTAAAAAGGAGTAAAATATGGGTATATACTATTAAGAACGTCGGAGGTGATCATTATGATTAATAAAGTAATGAATGTTGAAGGTATGAGTTGCGACCACTGCAGAAACGCTGTGGAATCAGCACTAGCTAAATTAAATGGTGTTACTTCAGCTGAAGTAGACTTAGACAAACATCAAGTTCGCGTCGATTATGACGAAGATAGAGTATCAGTTGAACAAATGAAAGAAGCCATTGAAGATCAAGGCTACGATGTAAAATAAGGTCCGGACAAAAGCGCTTAGGATTTAGGCGAATTCGAAAAGTGAAATAGAAGAAGTTAGGCGTGGCAAATCCCTGCAAAACGCATTTCTGATTGAAATGCTACAAGCTAATCTAGCCAGGGTTATAAAACATTCAGTGTGCCATGCCTAACTTCTTTTTTAATTTACTCTTAATTGCGTCGTCCCTGTATTCAACACATCAAGGACTGCATCAAGTGCATCCACAATCAAATTCTTTACAGCTGCATCCGTATAGAATGCAATATGCGGAGTTAACCAAATATCCTCTCTGGCAATTAACGTCTCTAGCAATTCATCATTAATTGCTTTATCACGATAATCTCCAGGGAATAATCCACGTTCATGCTCATATGTATCTAACGCAGCACCTTTAATGTGTCCGCGATCAATGGCATCCAGCAATGCTCGTGTATCTACAATTGATCCCCTAGCCGCGTTGACAAATACAGCGCCTTTTTTAAATTTAGAAAATAATGCTTCGTTAAAAAGATGCGGATTATATTTTGTTGCTGGAATATGAACTGTGACAATATCAGCATCCTGCAATGCGTCTTCTAATGTTTTTTTATACGTAACATACTGTGCAACTTGCTCATTTGGAAATGGATCATAGGCAACAACATGACTACCATACCCTTTGGCAAAGATTCTTGCTGCAATGGAACCAATACGTCCAGTTCCGATAACCGCAACAGTTAAATCACTGATTGAACGTGACAAGATTGAAGGTTCCCATCTAAAATCATATGCTTGAAGTTTACGTTGAATGGCATTTTGATTTCTAACAATATTAATTGCTTGTGTCACGGCAAACTCTGCAATAGAACTTGGTGAATAAGACGGCACATTAGATATAATGATGCCGTATTGTGTAGCTAAATTTAAATCATACGTATCAAACCCAGCACTACGTTGCGCAATATGTTTAATCCCGAAACGTTGAAGTTTCGCAAATATTTCTTCAGATATTGGATGTTGTTGAGATAAAGATAACCCATCAAATCCTTGAACACTATCCACATTATCTTCCGTCAATATCTCTTTGTTTAATTCTATTTCAACCTTATGCTGTTCTGCCCATTCTTCAATATAAGGAATATCTTCATCACGTACACTCATCATTTTTATTCTAGTCATTATCTATCATCCTTTCTCATGTTCGTCTTAGTGTTATACGTTATACAAATTAGATAACGATGCGAGTCGATTCGCCGCTTCAGTCAATAAATCATCCTCCAGTGCTAAAGAAATGCGCACATAATGACGCCCATTTTCTCCAAATGGAATACCTGGTGCTACTAGGATGGACTGCTCTTTTAATAAATATTGTTCGAACGATTCACTATCGTAACCCGGTGGCGTTTGAAGCCATGAATATATACCACCTTTAGAATGCACAAATGGTAAATTTGCTTCCTTTAATCGCTTCTCAAAAGCATCACGACGTCGCTTAAATGTGTCATTTTGTTGATCCAAAAAGGCATCATAATGATTCAACGCATACGTTGCTGCATCTTGAAGGGCACCAAACATACCCGCATTCGTATGTGTCTGATATTTCTTTAGTGCTTGTATCATGTCTTTATTCCCTACCGCAAAGCCTACTCTGAAACCTGACATGTTATACCCTTTTGACAATGAAAAAATTTCAATGGCTACTTCCTTTGCATCTTTAGAAGCGAGTATACTCGGGTTCTTAGCATCGAAACCAAAAGCACTATATGCAAAGTCATGAACAATCTTTGTGCGTGTACCTTTAAATCTTTGAATAGCTTCATCAAATACCGCTTTAGTGGCCGTTGAACCTGTAGGATTATTTGGGTAAGTTAAATAAACTAATGACGTGTTCGCTAATGTTTGTGCATCTACTTTGCGCCAATCTGGCAAGTAATCTGGTGGGTCCAAATTAAGTGGTACTGGATTGGCATCAGCAAGCAAGACACCAGCGAGATAATCTGTATAACCAGGATCTGGCAACAACACATTCTCTCCAGGATTCACAATACATGTCGGTAATGCCACTAAACCGTTCTTTGTACCATAAAGTATGCACACCTCGTCTTCTTTATCTAACGTGACACCGTATTGGCGTTGATAAAAATTAACAATCGCTTCTTTAAATGATGCTTTACCATGAAAGGCACCATACTTTTGATTCTCTGGAATTCGAACTGCTTCTGCAAAATGATCAACAATACCTTTAGGCGTTTCACCATCCGGTATACCCACTGCCATATTGATTAACGGCAATGGACCATGTTCAACTTTGCGTCCCATTGTCTTACCAAAGTAACTATCTGGAATATGCGCTAGCTTATTTGAAATTGTCATGATTTACCCCCTTACAAAATTAAAAAGCTATATATCACGCTCAAAAGAGAGTGACATATAGCTTAGTTTATAACTATGACACTTATCTTTGAGGTATACCTCTTTGGAATTAGCACAGTACTTTTATCTTTTAAGTCTGTTGCTGAAGTTTCATTGGGCCAAATCCCTTCACTTCTCTGGATAAGTCTATTGAATTAATATTTATTGTATCAGTTCAATAATGATTGTCAATATTTATAATTTTCTGATTCATTTACTTTATGGAGATTATACACCATGATTAATATCTTCAAGCATTGCTTCTGCCGTAATTTTAGCACTCGTTAGAACGATTGGTACACCTGCCCCCGGATGTGTACTTGCACCTGCAAAGTATAAGTCTTTGTAGTCTCTTGAAACATTGGCTGGTCTGTAATAATTACTTTGTGTCAGCGTTGGCATGAGTCCAAATGCTGAACCGAACTTAGCATTGTAGCGTTGCTCAAAATCAAGCGGTGTAAAAACTGTTTCAGATACGATATCTTGACGGACATCTTTAAGCGCTTCAATCGTTTCAAGTTTGTTATAGATGACGTCTTTCGCCTTCTCGACTATTGTAGGGTCATGCCAGTCAATTTGGCCTGTTTTTAATTCTGGGACTGGCATCAATACGTACATGCCTGTCTGACCCTCAGGTGCTAATGCTTCATCTTCTACAGATGGGAAGTAAAGGTATAATGATGGATCATCTGGCATCTTTCCACTAAAGATATCATCAATATTACCTCTAAAATCTTTAGCAAATACCACGTTATGGACATACAATTTATCACGTAATTGACGATTAATACCTGCATAAATTAAAAATGCTGAACATGAATAATCCATGTTATCCACCTTTTCAGGAGAATAGCGCTTTAATGGCGCGTGCTGAGGCATGAGATGTTGTGCCACATATGGGAAGTCGGCTGTACATAGTACTTTATCGAAACGTCGAATATCACCATTAACACGTAAGCCATCTGCACGCTTAAATTTAGGATCAATGATGATCTCTTGCACGTCTGCATTGAGTTCAACATTGACACCATAGTCTTGACCAAGCTGTAATAAGCCTTGGGCTAATCCATACATGCCACCTTTGATATAATGGACGCCATGAACCATTTCAATCATAGGAATAATAGAGTAAATTGATGGGCCTTGTTTCGGATCAATACCGATATATAATGTCTGAAATGCAAGTAGCTTGCGTATTTTTTCATTAGATACATAATTATCTATTAATTGATTCGCATTGTTAAACGTCTTCAGTTTAAGTCCACGATATAACGTTAACGGATTATAAAATTCGCTTGGCTTACGGAACGTGCGCTCAAGGAAATATTTACGCGCTACCTCATATCGTTTATATATATCCGTTAAAAACTGCATAAACCCTTGCGTTGAGCCTGGCTCTATCTCTTCTAGCGTCTGGCTTAGTTGTGCCAAATCCGTCGATACACTTACTTTATCTTTATCTGAGAAATAGATATCAAAAATATGTGTGAGTGGTTTCATATCGACATAATCTTCGAAACGTTTGCCACATTCTTCAAATACTGCTTTATAAACATCTGGAACCATCACTATAGTCGGTCCCATATCGAAGGTAAAACCATCCTTCTTAAATTGACTCATACGGCCACCGACTTGTTCATTCTTTTCAAAAATGGTTACTTGATGACCTTGCGCGGCCAATCGTGCGGCAGCTGCTAAGCCGGTAACACCAGCACCTACTACTGCTATGTTCATACATCTCACCTAATCTTTATATTTTTTCTTTAAGTTGCGGTAGATTTTATGTTTTTTCCATTTAGAAACATATGCGCGTTCTTTCAATGAATATGATGATTTACGTACCTCAGTTAGTATACCGCGATAGACTTGAGCTGCTAACTCAATAATCATACGAGATTCTTCATTATAAACATCGAGATGATTCAATACCATATCGTAGTTATTATCCGCTAGTGTCGCATAGAATTCCCAAATTTTGATGTAATTGTCAGAGGGTTGATTGCGTTCCATTTCATCTGCAATTGAAACATTAAACTCATTTAAACGTGCTTTACTAAAGTAAATACGCCCGTTTCGATAATCTTCACCAACATCACGTAGTATATTCGTTAGTTGAAGCGCCTCACCTAATTGCTTACCATACGCATAAGCTTCGTCTGACGGTGGCGTTGCCAAAATAGGAATCAGTAATACACCGACTGTTCCTGCTACCCCATAACAATAATCGAGTAGACCACGATCTGTTTCAAACATCTCGAAGTGTTGGTCGGCTTCTACGGTATCAATTAAGTCGTAGAGGGCTTGGTAATTCATTTGGAAATGTGTCGCTGCATCAGCAAAAGCCGTCATAATGCGTGCATCACTTTCAAATGTCGTTATTGTTTGATGTTCAATAGATTCAACATCACGATGAATCTTATGTAAATAATCCACGTCTTGATGTACATCGATACTATCATCAACGATTCTGCAAACAGCATAAATTGCCCATATTGCGCGTCGCTGTTGCTCAGGTAACATATCAAAAGCATATGAGAAACTCTTAGAGTAATCTTTCATAATTTGATGACAATATTGATAATTTTCTTCTAATGTGCTCATGGAGAACCCCCTGCTAAATATTATTTAATATTAAATCGTCGTCCTTTCCATTTTACCTGTTTTGTGTAATGGATGTGACGAAATGAATTGATAAAAATTAAAATAAACACTAAAAATAATATTGGATGACAAATCAAAACTAAAAGCGAAAAATTACCTACTCTACGATGTAAACGGCTGAATTGTAATGTATACAAGCCATAAGATAGTAGCGCTCGTCTAAATGACAATCCTTGTTTAAATAAACTGAGTATGAATGCACTGAATGAAGTGATACTACCTATCATCCATAACATGATTAACATCATAATATGCGGTTGTGTTGACGATGCACCTACCGCCAAGTGCTTCGTCCATCCTTCTATGAGCGTTTGAACGCCTGATTCGTACATTCTAAAATTAACGTAGCCTTGACCTTCAAATTGAGTCACTGGCAACTGGTAACGTTGAAACGCTTTACCTAAAGCAAACCCTTCAATGATTTGTGACGCAGCATTTTTATGGCCTTGTGTCTTAATATAATCCGCTTTGTTCATGACGGTTACCGGGCCAAATGCTAATGCATCACCCTTTGCTTTAGCTAAAGTTGAAAATGTATTTGTACCTACAATTGTCATTAGATTAAACACTGCCGATAAGTGTTCATAAGGTTTCCGCACACTGTGATACGGTTGAATACTTAGTAAACCACGATAATGTTGTTGTGCATAAGTCTGAATAATTGCTTCTAATGCATCATCATTTTGTAATGTTACATCTGCATCCATAAATACAATGATGTCTGATGTTGTGTGGTCAACACCTTGATAACATGCATATGACTTACCAACCCATGTATGCTCATTGCTATCATATGTCACATTATACACGTTTGCGCCCATTTTTCGCGCAATTTCAGCAGTGCTATCATTTGAATCATCATCCATGACGATACATTCAACTTGTAGTGACTGTTGTGACAAACTATATAATAACTTTGGCAATCTTTTTTCTTCATTACGCGCTGGAATGATCACACTTATGCTTTGTCTAAAGTCCCCTACACGTGTTTTATCAAATGACAATAGATGCCGGCGATTATACATTAAATAACCACTGACTAACGATAAACCTATACTTCCATGAAGCAGTGACGCTAATTTTGTCATACTTGTATTACCTCTAATCCTCTGAATCATTCGTAAGCGCACGTTCAAGTGCATTAATTTTATCCGCGACTTGTTGACCGCTTAACGTCACCATCGGCATCCCACCACCAGGATTAACGGATCCTCCGACAAAGAATAAATTATCAAAGTATTGACTTTGTTTAGGAAACTTAAATCCTTTATTTTTCTTCTTATCTGCCACTACCCCATAAATGGTACCTTTATTCGAGTGATAGGTTTGTTCAATATCATGCGGTGTCCAAATATCTTCATATACAATATGCTGACGTAAATCTGTAAGCCCCATACGCTCTAATTTATCCAAGACACGTGCTCGAAAATCATTATATTGTTCTTCAGTGAATGGTTGTTCTTGAATATACGGAATATGTGGTAACACTTTTAAATTTTCATATCCTTTTGGCGCTTGCGCTGGATCGGATTTATTCGAGTTTACTAAATAAATGGTTGGGTCTTGTGGTAAGACTTTGTCATGAAACACTTCTCGATAATTACGTTTTGAATCATTAGAGAAAAGGAAATTATGATGGGCCAATTGAGGATAGGTTTTGTCTACACCTAAATGCATAACATATCCGGACGCTGCAGGCTCATAAACCTTCTCTAATTGCGCTAATTGCTTATTTGAAAAGTGTAGTAAGTCACGATAAGTTGGTATGACTTCTCTATTAGAAACGATGTAATCAGCACTTACATGTGAACCATCATCTAATCTAACGCCTGTGACATGATTAAAATACGTATCAATACTACGTACATCTTTGCCAGTATGAATTGTCACACCTTCTTCAACAGCTAATCGCTCCAATGCACGTGCAAGATGGTGAATGCCACCTTTGACATACCATAAACCTTGTTCATATTGCATATGGATTAACATTGTTAACACGGCTGGTGCGTCATAAGATGACGAACCAACATATTTAATGAAATAACCTAGCATATCTCTTAACTCTGGCTTTTCGACGTAACGATTGATTGCTTGTTGCATTGTTGAGAAGTAATCTACACCTTTGACTGAACGCAATGGACCTTGATATTTGATAATTTCCGAAACCGTATCAAGCCCAAGTGCGAAGTAACCTTCTTCAGTGAAACGATGAATGTGCGCTGCATAATCCATAAATTGGTGCAATTGTTTGATATCCTCATCCGTGAGTTGACTGTTGTTAAGGCCCATTTGTTCTAAATCTTCGTATAAATCAATAACTTTACCATTTGTAAAGAAACTACGCCATTGTAAAGGTAAGCGTTCAATCGTAACGTAATCTTTCATTTGTTTCTTACTATAGCTGAATAATCTTTCAAATATCCATGGCATCGTTAAAATAGATGGACCCAAGTCAAAACCAAATCCGTCTGCTTCAAGTCGATTGACTTTACCACCGATGTGATCATTTTGCTCGTAAAGTGTGACATTAAAACCACTTTGTGCAAGACGAATCGCAGCTGATATACCGCCTAATCCACCGCCGATAACGATAATATTTTTATGTGACAAGTCTATTCACTCCGTTTCACTCTGCGTTGATAGTACAATTCTAATCTTGGACGATTATAACGTTGTGTCAGTATAATCGGTAAATTAGCGCAAATAACATAACTCATATTGATAAATTGTATATATTTAGGCGCTTTTACAAAAATAATCACTGGTATCATTGATAACCAATGCACAAGTTCTGCCCGACGCATTTCTACAATCATTATATGTATGTCTTCTAATTTAAAAGAAGCTAGTTTCTTTTTATTATAAATATGATGATTGAATCTAGCACCTTCTGGAATGAAGCGTTTCCACTTATTAATACGCAATAGTGTATTCCATAAAGCGCCATTCTTTTCCCACGACCATATTGTAAAAACCTTGTCATATTTCACAAAGAAGGATGACGGACATCGTAACATCAAATGAGATATTGATAATTGTGTGGTTGTCCAGAACACACTATGTATTAAGCCTAATTTCAATACTTTCCATAATGACATAACATTCAACACTTTCGACATAATAATTGTTCTAATATCTTCCCTATAAACCTCATCGGTAAACGTTATGCTACAGTGTCTATTAAAATACAAAAAAAGAGGCCGACCATCATGTCGACCTCTTTCCTCGATAACTCGATGTGCTATCCAGTTATCTGAGTAAATCCTACCACCAACCGTTGTTATTACGGAATGCAATTGCTGCATCTAATGAACCGTAACGGCTGTTAGCGTAGTTAATCATACCTTTAGTTTGTTGTGCTACTGAACCAGTACCCCATGATTCCATAGTTTGACCTAAACCTCTGTAACCAGCTGGGTTAACTGCGTTAGGGTTACCACCTGATTCTGGCATTACGATAGCGTTCCAAGCAGCTTCAGTACCACCGTTAGCTAAGAATTGCGCTTTAACTGATCCACCAGTTGAAGCTGATGAAGCTGAGTATGAAGTAGTTGTTGGTGCAGAAACTGTTCTAACACTAGTGTTGCTTGATTGTTGGTTTGAGCTTACTGATTGAGATGATGCTTCGTTGCTGTAAGAAGCTGAGTAATCAGTTGATTGAGCAGCTGGAGCAGCTTGTGTAGTTGCTACTGTGTCAGCACCACCAACGTAAGTGTAATTCCAAGACCAAGATTGACCATCAGAAGTGAAGTTATATTTGAAACCATCTTTAACGAATGAGATGTTGTATGCGCCAGCTTGTACTGGGTGCGCATTTAATTCAGATGGGTTGTTTTGAGCTAAGTTAGCTAATTGTGCATAATTAGTAGTTGATTCAGATGCATGTGCACTGTTATCTGTAGTTAATGCATAACCTGTTACTCCTAAAGCTACTGCTAATGACGACGCGATTACTGTTTTTTTCATAATAAAAAATTCCTCCAAAAAAAATTAGTTTATATTTTCGTTATGTTATATTCTTTAGTTATTGTGTTTTGCTCTGTGTTTAACTTTTGACAATAAGTACTATATCATAAAAAAACGCCAGTAGTATTACGCTTTTCTTACAAAAAATTACAATGGACACCTTATTTTGTAACATTGAAATATAAGTATTTCGCTTTGTAACAATTATTTTTTGAACAAATAGTTTAAAATTTCATTATGAAACAAGGATTTACAATACTTTTTTAAGAAATTTACAACTGTTTTACATTGTCTGTAATATTACAAATTGCCGTTTTGTTACAATGCCGTAATATTTCTAACTACTCCGAACTATTCAATTTATCTATATAACTTTAAAAAAACCAAGAAACGTTATGATTTTCTACCGTTTCTTGGTTCCTATTATTTAATCATATTCATTCATAATCTTTAACGCCCCATAATACTTTTTCACATTTACGAATAATATATTTCATAATTTCTATTCTTGATGTTTTCTTATGGTCGGCGGGTACAACTAACCATGGTGCATAGGTTGTATGTGTTTTTTTGACCATGTCATGACTTGCTTCGACGTATAAATCCCATTTTTCACGATTACGCCAATCTTCATCCGTGATTTTCCATTGTTTATCGACGTTATTTTGACGATCTTTAAAACGCTTCAACTGTTCGTCTTTATCTAATGTAAGGAAGAATTTTAAGATGATTGCACCTTCATCTGTCCACATTTTTTCAAATGCATTAATTTCCTCATAAGCACGTTGCCATTCATTCATCGTTGCAAATCCTTCAATACGCTCAACTAATACACGGCCATACCAACTTCTATCAAATAACTCGATGTGTCCGCTTCGTGGCATATCTTTTGCAAAGCGCCATAAATAATGATGTTTTAATTCAACGTCAGTAGGTGCGCTAATGCCATTGACTTCATAACCAGTTGGATCAAGCTTTTCTCTAATACGTTTGATATTACCACCTTTGCCGGCTGCATCCATGCCTTCAAACACAAGAATGAGTGGGATTTTCCGCTCATATAATGCGAATTGTATTTCTCGCATGCGTTTTTGTAATTCGCTAATCAATGATTTGTATGCTTCTTTGGATACTTTATCTACTTCGATATCAAACATTTTGGTACTAAAGTGCTCGGTAAAGTCACCATCACGTTCATTATCTTGCGCATGATGTTTAGCAATGGCTTGTTCTAAACGTTGTATAATGTGTTCATACATTTTTTCGATTGCTGATTGTCGTTCTGTATAATCAATAATCTGCCATTGTTGATCTTGTTTAATAAATTGATGCATATCCTCTAAATATGTTTCTGTTGATAAGACGCTACCATATTCTTGAACTTTCCACCGCATTAATGGATTCTCTTTCGTTTGCTTAATATGTTCTTGTCTTTTATCTTCGTTAATTTCAATAAAGAATTTAATGATTTCATAATTATCTTTGATTAACATATCCTCAAAAGACGCAATTTGTTCTTTTAAGACATCATAGTTTTTGTATCTATCATGCTTAATTTCATTCTCTCGATAATCTAAATAATGAGAGTACCAGCTTCTAAAGTAAACATTGATATCACCCTTTTTAGGTAATGTATTCCAATATTTTTGTAAGAATTGATATCTTAAATCATCCTTTTGAGGTGACTGTGTTGCAATAAAATGTGTATATTTCGCATCAAAGTTAAGTAATAATTCATTTGATAAGCGTGTTTTTCCAGAGGCTGGGACACCTTCAAATAAAATCATAATTGGAATACCCAAATCATGTGTTTGTCTTGTAAGTTCTGCTGTCTTTAGTGCTAGTTTTTCGATTTTATTAGCCATTAACCATTCACCCTTTTTGTAACGTATCATTTCATTTTTATTGTAACACGATTTATTTCTATTTTTTCTCAATCTTTATAAATAAAAAGAATTGATAAAATGCGACATTCAACACTTTATCAATTCCTATTTAATAGGACGTTAACCCATAAATTTATATATGTCGTTAGTATATAGACGTAATACTTTTCGGAAAATAATATCTAAAACAAATGCAGTTACTAATGGCACAACAAAGAATCCTAAAATAATGAGTAAGACACTCACTAAGGCAGAATCAATATGTAAAAATTTAAAAGCACTAATTGGACCAATCATACCAATGAAACCAAATCCTGCTGATTCTTTCGTTCCCGCAATACCAATCAAACTTCCTGCAATTCCTGATATACCAGCAGTTATAAGGATTGGTAACATGATGATTGGATATTTAACCATATTAGGCATCATCATTTTCACACCACCAAAGAATATAGAAATCGGTACTGCAACTCGATTCACTTTGCTAGTACCAATAAGCAATACTGCTTCAGTAGCTGAAATACCAATAGAAGCTGAACCTGCCGCAAGACCTGTAATCCCTATTGCAATAGCTATCGCAACTGTTGATAACGGTGAAATAATAATAAAACTGAAGACCATAGAAATGAGCATACACATTAATACAGGTTGTAATTCTGTGAAGCTATTAACCATATTACCAATGCCAGTTGTAATCATGTGTACATATGGCAAAATGAATACGCCAATTGTAGCTGACAATCCACCTACAATCGTTGGATATACAATGAGCGCCATACTGCCGACACGTTTTTCAATTAATAAGATGAATATTACAGCAATCGTTGCTGTTATCATCGTATTAATCAAGTCTCCAATACCAGCAATCACCCATGCGCCATGTTTAAATTGTGCGGCTCCACTACCTACATAAGAGGCACAAGCAACCACTGCAATGGCTAATGGTGTCATGTCAAATTTCAACGCAATGAGTGCGCCGATTAAAGCTGGCACTGTAAATTGCATTGCTTGTACAACATGTAACAATGTGCCAAAAAATGGATGATGATGCATTAACGCTTTAAAGATTTCTCCCAAAATGGCATTGGGTACTAAGCCCACCACGATACCTATGGCTACGCCCGATAGCACTCTAAATGTAAAATCTTTAACGCCTATTTCTCTAAGTGTTGATGTCATGTAAAATACCTCCTGTTGTCTGTTCTGCACACTTATTAAATTGATCAACCTACTTATGAGTTATTGCTATGATGTTTCAACATCTCCTCATGGCAATCACGTATATAAGTAATGATAGATTTTACTATATCACAAATTCTAAATTTTCAGAATATTATTTTTGTTTTTTTCTCTAAAAAGTAACATTTAATGATTATCCTTATATCCAAACATTTACCCGTTGTAATATGGCAGGCAATGTTGAAACTAAAAAAACCTGAAGCACGACGTAGGCTTCAGATTTTTATACCATCCATTTCGTTCGACGTATTAAATATTAAATAAACTTTCTTCTTCTTCGGGCAGTTGCTCAATAAAAGGTTGTGGATCTTCAGCATAATCATTGCCTATACCACCTTTCATTCTTTGAAAGTGTAAATGTGACCCTGTTGTCTGTTCTCCTGTATTACCTGATAAAGCAATGATATCTCCAGCCGCTACTTTTTGACCTTGAGTTACTTTAAAATCATTTAAATGCATATACCACTGATGGTATTGCCCGTTTGATTCTGAGATTTGTAAGACCTTCCCACCTAATTCATCTTCAAATAATTTGGTGACAACGCCATCTGTTGCTGCTAGCACTTCAGTATCTTCAGGTAAATCATAATCGTTACCATAGTGTCGGTCATTACCTTCAAATTCTAATCCATGATTATAAGTGCCATAACCATGTGTTAATCGCCCATCACGCTTCCAATTTAAATCGTTATTATCACGATTTAAAGACATATGGGATGACTGGTCATCTATTTCACGTATAACATATGTTACGAATATACCGATACTTACACACACTAATATTGTGATAGCTATTTTAATCAAGTGTTTCAAACATCGCGCTCCTCTACAATTTGTAATTATCATGTATATTAACAAATCTAGCGTTGATAGCGCGTATACTTTGCTTATAATCAGACTAATTGACTAGATAATGAACAAAATTGACTATTATAATAGTAGAAACTCGTTTCGTATGGTCACCTTTATCCATAATTTTCTATCTTAGAGACCTGTTAAAATGTCATTATTTATTGTTTTAATCGCTCAATATCCTCTTTTTCCAAATCTAACGCATTAAAAATACCACCTTTATATACTTCGACAATAAATTGCGCTATTTCATCAACATTGATTTCATTTTTATGTTTTGACCAATATTCAAAGGTATTTACAATGATCGTTATTAAATATTCTTTACCTAATTCTCTTTTAAGATTCGAACCCTGTGAAATATGATTTATAAATTCGAAACGCTTAGACACTAAATTTCTAATTTTCATTTTGAAACTTAGAATTCCTTCATTCGTCAACAATACCTTTAATACTTCTGAATACGGATCCATCGCTTTGAATAAGTTTGCGATGCTACCCACATCTAAAATATCTTCATTTTCTACATTAAATTCTCTTTGTGTTTTAATAAAGTTTAAAACATCATCTTCAATTTCCGATAACAGTTCATATTTATCATCATAATATCTATAAAATGTACTTCTTGTTACATACGCTTCTTGAGTAATTTCATTAATCGTAATTGCTTCAAAATGCTTGTGATCTAATAAATTGATTAGTGCTTCTCTAAGTAGACGTTGCGTCAATTGTGTTTTGTTACTATAAGCCATCTCATCACCCTTTCGCATCGTATTATAATACATTTTGATACATAGTGTATTATTTTAAACATTATATTTTATTTTGTTCTCCTTTTTCGCTTCGAAAGTTGTTACATTAAGTTGGTACTTTTAAAGGAGGCTTATTATGTCAGAGAATATAAATACTACATTTGACTTAGATGAACATGGCAAACCTTATAATAAATTGATGGTTATGGTTGTCATTTTACTTGCAACATTTGCTGGTGCCTTAATGCAAACGTCATTAGGCACAGCACTACCTACATTAATGAAAGATTTTAATATTGATTTTAGTACTGCACAACAAGCAACTACGTGGTTTCTATTAGCTAACGGCATAATGGTTCCATTATCTGCCTACTTAGCTACTCGTTTTTCAACGAAATGGTTACATGTCATTGCATATGCCATTTTATTAATTGGTTTAATACTAACTGCTATTGCACCGTCAAATAGCGATAGTTGGATTATTTTCTTATTCGGTCGAATTGTTACCGCAATCGCTGTTGGTTTAATGATGCCTTTGATGCAAATCATCATCATTAACATGTTCCCACCAAACAAACGTGGTACTGCGATGGGATTGAGTGGTTTAGCCGTTGGATTAGCGCCAGCACTTGGACCAACATTTGCTGGTTGGATATTAAATAAAGATCATACGATGCTTGGTCTCACAATAAGCGATTCATGGCGTAACATTTTTGTGATCCCAATTATTATTGTAGCGATTGCTTTTATATTAAGTTTCATTTTTATGAAAGATGTCATACCAAATAGAAAGATCAAACTAGATATGTGGTCACTCATTTTATCAAGCCTTGGTTTTGGATTATTTTTATGGAGCTTTTCAAATGTTTCTAGCGAGGGTTGGGGAAGTATTAGTTATGTCATACTACCGCTTATCATTAGCGTCCTTCTTATCGGATGGTTCTGTATGCGTCAGTTTAAATTAGATGACCCGTTCTTAGATTTACGTGTATTTAAATCCAAAGGCTTTGTCATTGCAACGATTGGCCTTATCGTTGTGACAATGGCTATGTATGGTGTGGAAATGATGCTACCTACTTATTTACAAAATATTCATGGTTTTTCACCATTTGAGTCTGGATTAACCTTACTTGCAGGTGCTTTAATGTTAGGGTTTATTTCGCCTATTTCTGGTGCACTTTATAATAAAATTGGCATCAAACGACTCGCTTTTGTTGGATTCTTAATTTTATCATTAGCTTCATTACCGTTTGGCTTTTTAACGGATACGACATCACCGTCGCTTATCTTAGTTTTATATTCAATACGGATGTTTGGTGTGGCTTTAATTATGATGCCTTTAACAACAAATGCAATGGATGCCTTGCCAACTAAAATGGGTACACACGGTACAGCAGCAAACAACACTGCTAGACAAGTTGCATCTTCTATAGCCGTCGCATTGCTAACATCTATTACGCAAAATATGATTAACAACCATATGCCAGCTAAAAGTTTAAAAGATGCAAATCCATTACTTTATGCCGAACATGCACAACAAGCATCTATTGATGGTTTTAATACTGCGTTTTTAATTGGCGTAGCATTTGCCGTCATCGGATTAATTATCGTTCCTTTCTTGAAAATGAATCATTCAGAAAGCGAGGAGAATTAGATGATTATACTTATTATTCTAACTATTGCCGTATTTGCATCATGGACACTGATTCCACATCGCCTAACACGTTATGTTATCGGTTCATTATTCACCATTCTATTACAGCATTAATCATTGGCATTGTTGCAAACATGACGCATCATTTTGGTATGGAGAAAGAAACAATCACTGAACCCGAAAAACAAATTTATTCTGCTGGCTCTACAAAATCTCCTACAAACATGTTAATTGCGAATGAAATAGGTAACAATTCTTATAATTATGTCATGGTTTATAAAGAAAATAAAAATGATGACAAACCATCAGCACATTTTAAACCTAGTACTAGTAAAGAAAATTTATCAGATTCAATAAAGAAACACGCTTTCTATAGAACAGCAGATGTAGACCAAGCGACAGTTAAAACAACTAAAACATATTGGACTTGGAAAAACGACTTCTACCGTTATTTGTTTGATTTTGGAAACAATAAAAAAGAACTTATCAAACAAACATCGATTGTTACAGTACCTAATGATACATGGGTCGTACTAGATGCAAAACAAGCAAAGCAACTTCAAAAAAATCAAATGGCATCATCAAAATCACAAAATAGAATTAAAAAAGAACTGCAAAATAAAATGATAGCGTATAAACAATCACATCCTAAAGCGTCTGAGAAAGAACTTGAAAATTATATTAACGATCAAAAACAACGACTTGCTACAAAACAAGTTAAAGAAATGCTTAAATAACCAACAAGCGTGAACTTTGACAACCCTCTCTTTTCGACAGATAATTTAATGTAAGTAATAAGTCAATAAGGGAGGTGCCTATAATGACTACGACTAAGGTAGACCCGCGTATTATTAGAACAAAGAAACTACTGGTAGACGCGTTTCAAGAGGTTTCCCGAGAGAAAAAGATGTCGCAAATAACGGTTAAAGATATTACTGAACGTGCTACAGTCAACCGTGCTACTTTCTACGCACATTTTACAGATAAATATGATATTCTCGATTACACTTTATCTGAAACGATTCTGAAAGATCTAAATGACACGTTAGCTATTTCTGATATGATTAATGAAACCGTCATTACTAATCTATTTATATCTATTGCCAATTATATGGTTGAAGTACAAGATTCATGCAAAATGAATAGTGAAACGTTCTGTAACCAAGCCCATCAACGTATCAATAATGAATTAGAGGATATTTTTACCATTATGCTTCGCAATAGCTATCCTGAACATGATATTGACATACTCGTTAACAGTGCGAGCTTTCTAGCTTCAGGATTATGTGGTCTCGCCCGACATTGGCTCGATACAAGTTCACTTTCAGCTGAAGCTTTTATAGATAAAAATTTACCTTTCTTAATTCATCATATAACACACTTATAATTCAACTTCTGAGGCATAGCCTTGGAAGTTTTTTTATGGAAAAAGCTAATCTAATCAACAAATACTGAGCATTGTTGTCTAAACAACATGTTTCATAAGCATGTATGTTGCATGTTAATCAAATAGGGCGTATATTACATTTATACAACAAGTGTTAGTTAAGTAATACATGTTGTTTTAACATTAATTACGTAAGGAGGGAAAGACATGTCAGATATCGATGAACATGAGGGATTTAAACGAACGTTCAAAAATAATAAATTGACGCTAGGTTTATCCATACCATTTGATAATAAACAACAAAATAATATAGATTTTGATGAACAAGTGAGATACGCTCAAAAGGCAGAGTCTTTGGGGTTTGCAAGTTTATCTGTGAGAGATAATCCACTGTACAGTCCTCATTTAGGCAAGGTTACAACGAATTATGATCCGTTCGTCTTTTTAACCTATCTGAGTGCCTTTACCTCTAAAATTGCACTAGGTACGGGTAGTACCGTAGCAACCTTACGACATCCCATTCACCTTGCTAAATCAGCAGCCTCACTTGATCTTATTTCCAATCAACGTTTATTACTCGGTATGGCTACCGGTGATCGTTCTTTCGAATTCCCTGCATTTAAAGTAGATGAAAGTGAATTAACAGAACGTTATCAAACAACCATTCAATCATTAAGAGCACTTTGGCAATCATATTCTCCCAACATTTCAAATTCAATTTTTGAATTATATGAGGATTCAGGGTTACAAGCATTGCCTAAGTATCATACAATTCCTATGTTTGGTACAGGCTACTCAAGACAGTCTATGTCCTGGTTACAACAACATATGGATGGCTGGTTATTTTACGCCCAATCTTTTCAAGATCAAAAGAAATTAGTTGAAGCTTGGCACAGTGGTACCGACCGTTTCAAACCGTTTATGAATATCTTAATGATTAATTTATCCCGAAATCCAAATGAAACAGTTAAACCGATCAAAGGTGGTTTCCGTACTGGACGTAAAAATTTATTACAAATATTAAAAGCTTATGAATCAATTAATACAAATCATATTATCTTAAGATTTACAAATGATGATCGTGATATCGAAGAACTCATAGAAGAAGTTGGAACGTATATTGTACCCCACTTCCCAGCACATACAAATTAGGAGGAATAAATAATGAGAGAATTACTAGATAGAATTAATCAATTAGCAAATAAAGAAAAAGTTGAAAGTTTGAGCGTTGAAGAAAAACAAGAACAACATCAATTAAGACAAGAATATTTAGGTATGATAAGAGGTCAAGTACTTCATACTTTCTCTACTATGAAAGTTTTAGACCCACTTGGACAAGACGTTACACCAGATAAAGTGTATGACTTAAGAGAAGAATACGGCAATATTCAAGAAAATTAAAAGCATATTATTAAGACTTAGGCTGCCCTTAAAGTTCCAACTTTGAGGGCAGCTTTTTTATGTCCATATTTTTGAGTAAAATTCTGAGTTGAATCACAGCTCAATTTGTTGAAACCCTTTCCTAGGGAAACTATAAAGTAGTTCTTTGATTTTAATAATTAAAATTACTTAATGAAGTGATTGCTCACTTATGTTCGTTTATGCGACTGATTCTCTATGCCACTCAACAAATATATTTCATAGTCTATCGTAGAATAGTTCAAGCTACAAATGTTTATTTATAAGATATATTCAGGTATAGAATCAAAAATCATAACTTATCACGATAATAATTATGATATTATATAAAATAAATATATAATAATATATAAAACAACTAAGAAGGTGCATCTATGAATAAAGTATCAAGTAAACATCATTGGGAAAATGTATGGAAGTTTTCTAACAAAAAAGAATCATATAATTTCCCACCATCAAGAATTGAAAGAGCAAAAGATAAATTAAAAACATTTATTTATAATGAATATTATTTTAGTCCAGGCGATAAAGTATTAGAAGCTGGATGCGGAGATGGGGCCATCCAATTCAAACTTATTGAGAAATATAAAATTGAAGGACATGGTATTGATATTTCTGAAAATGCAAAAAGTATTGCAACTGAGTATATGATTAAAACTGGAATCAAATTTAAGTATGTTATTGGAGATGTTCAAAATTTACCTTACCCTCAAAATACATTTGATACAGTTATTTCATTAGGTGTTATAGAACATTTTCTAAACCCTGATAAAGTCATGAATGAAATGTATAGAGTATTGAAAACTAATGGACACCTTATATTAATGACACCAAATAAATATTCGTTTGGTATTTTAGATAAGAAAATAAAAATTTTATTAAAAGTTTGGAAATTTGGTTATCAAACGGAATATAGCGTAAATGATTTAGAAAAGATAGCTAATAAATATGGTTTTAAAGTAGTCTCACGAAATACTGAACTACGAAAGACTTTTAAGAACGACTCAATCAGTTTTAAACTGATTTCATCAATTGATCAAATATTAAATGTTTTTAATAAAAATTTTGGATTCTACAGTTATATATACCTCATAAAGGAGGTAGATAAAAATGATTATAAATCATATCAAACTTCAATTTAATGAGACAGTTACAAAATATGATTCTGTTTTAATTGTTTTAACCTATCAAGGACATCTTGTTTTTGTTAAAAATAAAAAAAGAGCATGGGAATTAACAGGAGGTAAGGTAAACCATAATGAAACGATGAATGAGACAGCTATCAGAGAAGCTTATGAAGAGTCTGGCGCTGTCATCACTGAAAATGATATAGACTATTTAGGTTACTATATACTACCAAATGGCCATACCACTACAATTACAAAAGCTGAAGTAAGCTATTTTAAAGATATACCGAAATATTCAGAAACTACTGAAAGAATACTTACGAAAGAACCATTAGACAAAAATTTATTATCATTTCAAGATGGGTTATATGAAGAAATTTTTAAATATTTAGGAGCATACCATGAATAAGGTTAAAAAAGGGTATTTATTTAATATTATTTCCGTAGCAATCATGTCTTTAACCCCAATATTAAACAAACTTTCACTCACTGATTTATCACCTATTCAAGCAAGTTTTTTTAATGCTTTGTTTTCAACTTTAATATTATTAATCACTGTATTATTCGATAAAAGTAAAATAAAAATCTATCATAACAAATTTATATGGCTCTTAGGTATTACTAATACAATAGGTATTTTACTCCAATATGTAAGTTTAAGTTTGTTAGATCCAGTTAGTGTTGGATTATTAGGAAGATTTTATATTATATTTGCATTGTTTCTTTCAGTTCTCTTTCTAAATGAAACGTTGTGCAAACACGATACCCTTCCTATAATTTTTGCTGTTATAGGTTCATTCTTGATTACTCATTTTTCAGGTGATTTTAACAGTTTATTAGGTGTGATTGCCGCCCTATCTTATACATTCTTTTTTGCGCTAACGAATATGTTAGCTAAAAAGACCGTTAAAGACATTGATTCTAAAACCATCTTACTATACAATCAGGCGACTTCTACTTTGTTGCTAGGTATCATATTAATTGTGACTAATCATTTACATACCATACATATAGGCATAGGTTTGTTCTCTATTTTACTTTCTGCTTTGTGCAGTGGTGTAATAGGACTTTTATTATTTTATGAAGGCTTGAAATACATTTCGTTTCGTGAAGCGAATATTATAAGAACCCTCAATCCTATATTTGTGTTTATATTTTCTTTCCCGTTTTTCCCTTTACCATTAACACCTAAATTCATAACCGGTGCGATTTTAATCATTATTTCTATCATTTATATGAACCTATATAAAGATAAAAAAACGTCTTCATGATCACTTTTTCATTAAAAATGCGCCCCAACATTAGATCTCATTCTAACTTTGGGGCGTATATTAATTAGCGTATTTTATAAAATTAATTGAACTAACAAACTAAGAAATTATATTTATGTCCATCTGGGTCTGCAAAAGTTGCACCGTAATATCCTTGATAAGTCCCAGGCTCATCTATCACTTTACCGCCTAGCACTTCCACTTTATGCATTAACTCATCCACTTCATCAGTCGTTTTTACACCTAAAGATATGATGACTTCATTAGGTTGTTTTGAAACTGATTCATGCGTCACTTTTTCAAAATGGTTATTTTCAATTAAAATCACAATCGTTTGTCCGATTGTAATACCAACCATTTTGTCTAGCATATCTGGATTTTTATTAATCTCAAAGCCTAAATTTTTGTAAAATTTCTCGCTACGTTCTAAATCTTCGACATGTAAATTAAACCACATTGATTGAATCATAGTCTTCCCCCTCATTTAAAAAAAATTAAAAGTTCACTTCACTAATCCATTGTTCTAACGTTAAGCGATTGGGATTAATGTCATCCATTTGTTTAAAATCAATCACATACCCTTTTTCTTCAAGCCAACCACGTTCGGCAGTACCACTTGAAAATGACCCTTTAATTTCTGTAGGTTTACCTGTCACCGTAGCAAATGTCTTCACAACGTCTTTTAACGTAAGTTCATCAGAAGCGATTTCAATGGCTTGGTGGTTATATTTTTCATTGTTCGCAAACACATTGGCTGCAATTTTAGCGATATCGATTGAAGAAATCATCGCAAATTTAACATCTCTATCGATAAATTCAGGGATTACAATTTCGCCATTCTCTACTTTAGTAATTCTTAAGAAATTATCCATGAAAAATGATGGTTTAATAATTGTGTAGTTTAACGCGCTTGCTTTAAGCTCATTCTCAATCTCAGCAAGTGCTTCAAAGTGAGGACCTGTACGATCACGATTCACACCACCTGCAGTGCTGTAAACAACGTATTCAATACCTTGTTGTTCCGCCGTTTGAATAATCATCTTACCTTGACGTAATTCTTCTTCTACATTGTCTACAATAATAGGTTGAACACTATAAACACCATATTGTCCTTCCATAGCCTTTGATAAGCTATCTTGATGACTTAAATCGCCTTCAAATATCTCTAAATTGTCACTATCGATTGAAGTCAACGTTTCATTATGTTGATTACGTGTAAAAGCACGAACTTTCCAATCATCTTTCAATAATTGCTTTACTACAGCGTTACCTTGTTTACCTGTAGCACCAATAACTAATATACTTTTACTCATTATTTATCTCTCCTATTGTAAAAACCAATAATCTTCTTTGTCACCTTTTAAATACGTATAGTCTTTAGGTTGATTGCCGTTTTGTCTAATGTTGTCATTAATTAAATCACGAACATCCCACACTAAGTGTATAAATGTTTGCAATTTATTGCCAAAGAAACCATTTGGGGCATCCATGTCTAATACCCTTTCCACTTCTTCAATAGAAATATTCATTTCTTGAGCAATATTTTCAATACTTAATGTTGATTCATGGAAATGTGCTTTCAACTCTTCACTCGTCACGTGTCTTTGATGTTTATTTAATGACATATTTACCCTCTTTTCAAAAAATAAATTAATTAACCCTTTATATTTGTATTCATCATTAACAAGATTTATAATAAACGGACAGTTATCCGTTTGTCAACGAAATCTATTTAAGAGGTGATATGATGCGTAAGGATGCATTAAAGAATCGACAACGTATTGAAGACAAAGCACTAGAATTATTTAATTCCGAAGGCGTTGAAAATGTAAGTATGAATAGAATTTCTAAGGAATTGAATATTGGTATGGGGACACTCTATCGTCACTTCAAAGATAAAAGTGACCTATGCTATCGCATTATCGAACATGACTTCGATGACATTATGACGCAAATGCTAGAAATCAAATCACACTATGCGTCTAAAACTGATATCATGGCCCATTCGCTGGATATATTTTTAAAATTCAAAACGGATAATAGTGGTTTATTACATTGTATTGAAGGTAAAGATAATGCCCAGTTGTTCCGTGAAAGTGACTTCTTCAAACATTTGAATCAATATTACTTTGATTTATTTAATGATTATACAGACGAATCTTGGGCAATATTTAAAACAGATATGCTATTAAAATCTTTAACAACTGAGACCTTTGAATTTCAAAAAAACGAACGACAACTTTCTAATGAAACATTTAGAAATAATTTAACCAAACTATATTTACCTACAGAGGTGACGAAATAATGAAAAGAATCACGTTAATCACTGGCGGCAACAAAGGGTTAGGCTTTGAAACTGCGAAAGCACTAAAGGAACAAGGACATAAAGTTTATATTGGTTCTCGTGATGAAGCACGCGGTCAAAAAGCTGCTGAATCACTTGGCATAGATTATGTGCAACTAGATGTTACCGATGACGCTTCAGTTCAAAATGCTTTTAAAACCATTCAAGAACAAGAAGGACGTTTAGACGTATTAGTCAATAATGCTGGTATCTCAGGTGGTTTCGCTAAACCTGCAGATTTAACTGTTGAAGACGTGGAGAACGTGTATAACACAAACGTCTTTAGTATCGTACGTATGATGAACACCTTCATTCCACTTCTTGAACAATCTGACCAACCTGTTGTAGTCAATGTAAGTAGTGGTTTAGGTTCATTCGGCATGGTAACAAACCCTGATACACAAGAATCTAGAGTAAATTCATTAGCTTATTGTTCATCAAAATCTGCCGTAACGATGTTGACCGTACAATATGCGAAAGGATTACCGCATATGCAAATCAATGCTGCAGATCCAGGTTCAACCAACACGGATTTAGTTGGAGATTTTAGTAACAATTCTAAACCTGCATCTGAAGGTATCATCCCTATTGTTCAACTTGCAACTATTGATACAGATGGCCCTACAGGTACCTTTATTGATGGCAATGGCACTATGCCTTGGTAATTTTTATTTATTCAATGAATTAATATTTAGGAGGCTTTTCTAATGAAAAGTATTAACTTTGAAGAACATTATGTTGTAGAAGAAATTCAAAAGGAAACAATGGAACATATGTCCGCTGACCCTAAGGGCGTGCCAATGAAAACAATGCTTGAAGGTCTTGAACAAAAATCAGGTTTCACAGATGCAGATGAAATATCACATCACGACAAACGTATTGAATTTATGGATAAACATGATGTTGAAATGCAAGTATTATCCTATGGTAATGGCGCACCATCAAACTTAGAAGGACAACGTGCGATTGATTTATGTAAAAAGGCAAACGATACATTAGCAGAATATATTGAAAAATATCCAGATCGATTTGTTGGATTTGCGACGTTACCAATTAACGAACCAGAGGCAACAGTTGAAGAATTTAAACGTTGTATCAATGACTTAAATTTCAAAGGTGCCTTAATTATGGGACACCCTAAAAACGGTTTCCTTGATCAAGATGCATACGAACCATTATTCGCCGCCGCTGAAGCATTAAACACGCCAATCTATTTACATCCATCTCCAGTACAAAGTGATGTATATCAAGCGTACTATAAAGGGAACTATCCAGACGTAACAGCTGCTACATTCGCATGTTTCGGTTATGGCTGGCATGTTGATGTAGGTATTCACGCGATTCATTTAGTGCTTTCAGGTGTATTTGATCGTCATCCAAACTTAAATATTATTATTGGACACTGGGGCGAATTTGTACCATTCTTCTTAGAACGTATGGATTCTATTTTATTTGCAGATCACCTACAACATCCAATTAGTCATTATTTCAAAAATAATTTCTACATTACACCAAGTGGTATGTTAACGAAACCACAATTTGATTTAGTCAAAGCAGAAGTCGGTATTGATAGAATACTATATTCAGCTGACTACCCTTATGTTGAACCGGAAAATTTAGGCACATTCTTAAGTGAACTAGGTTTAACTGAAGAAGAACAAGAGAAAATGAGTTATACCAATGGTGCTAAATTGTTGGGTTTAGATAAATAGTCATATAACTACAATTAAAGACTAAATCATACAAATTTAATCGGAGGTTTTATAAATGGAAACATTAGAATTACAAGGCGCTAAATTACGTTATCACAAAGTGGGCAATGGTCCTGTTATCATCTTCATCCCTGGTGCAAACGGAACTGGAGATATCTTCATGCCACTTGCACAACAATTAAAAGATAAATTCACAGTTGTCGCTGTAGATCGCCGTGGCTATGGTCAAAGTGAATTAACTGAACCACTACCTGAAGAAGCAATCAATCCAGATAGTCGTTACCGTGTTAAACGTGACGCACAAGATATCGCTGAATTAGCGAAATCATTAAGTGATGAACCTGTCTATGTATTAGGTTCAAGCTCAGGTTCAATCGTGGCAATGCACGTTTTAAAAGAACATTCAGATGTCGTTAAAAAAATCGCATTCCACGAACCACCAATTAACACATTTTTACCAGATGCGACATATTGGCAAGATAAAAATGCTGAAATCATTGATATTGCAATTAATGAAGGTATGCCTCAAGCAATGAAATTATTTGGCGAAACGTTACAAATTAGTAAATTAGACCAACAATACATGTCAAAACCAGCTCAAGCTGAGAATGATGCTGACAGTAAAAAACGTTTCGATGAAATGTTAGGTTGGTTCAAATATGAAATTCGTCAATATACAGAATCCGATATTTCAATTGATGATTTTAATAAACATAATGACATCATTACTTTATTAAATGGTACAGCTTCAAAAGGTTCATTCCCTCAAGAAGTTAACTTCTTCATTTCTGAAGAAACTGGTATCAACATCATCGACATTCCAGGGGGTCACTTAGGATACGTTCAAGAACCTGAAGGTTTCGCTAATGTATTACTTGAAATGTGGGATTAATTTGAATTAAAGGAGTGTCATTTTAGTGCTTTTCACGAGAAATAAACCTTATACTAACGAAACGTTACTCGCTAAAGAAGATATTCTTGAGCTTATTCAATTTGAACGTTTCTGTCGTGACAATGCCCTATGGGAGAGCATGAAAACGTGTTTCGCAAATGATTCTTATATCAATATTTCATGGTTTAAAGGTAATGGTAGTGAGTTTGTCGCTTCATCTAGGAGCCTAGGACATAAATAATATAATGATGCTCTTTTGCAAAATCGCAGTTGCTGACTGAACTGAAAAGGCGCTTAAATCAAGCTTTTCTCAGTTCTAGTCATCCTTGCGGGGGTGGGACGACGAATTTAAAACGAATTCTGTCCCACTCCCCCAAGTTTGGATTAATGACACACGTGCTGTAGCAATTATGCAAGCGACCATTCAAACACGCCTTTCAATTCAAAATGTTGAAATGGAATTACAATCAGATGCCAAATTAGTATATTGTCTCGAACAAGATAATCAAGGAGTTTGGTATATTACACGTCTTGAATGTATATATGAGAAAGATAGCCTAACACCGGTTAAACCAACGACGATTAATTTGCCAAAGAATGACTTTGCAGATTATCGTCCAAGTTATGCTTGCTTATCTTATGCATTAAATGCTATTGGCTATGATGTGAACAGTGAGTTACAAGGCATTGATAGACCGAACGAAGTCAATGCCTATTATGATGAAATTGATGATTGGCTAACTTTTAAAGAAGAAGAGAAAGAAGCGTAATAAAATATGAAGAAAATTGATTTACATGCACATTATATATCACCTGGATTCTCGAAGTTTCTAGATGATTATTTCGATGGCAAAGGTGATGGCGTAGCAACACCGAAGTTCTCACCTGAAAGTTATTTAGAATTAATGACACGTATGGACATTGAATATGGTGTGCTATCTATTTCGAGCCCACATATCAGTGTGGCACCAGATGAAGAAATGATTGACTTAGCTAAAGAAGTCAATGCGTATGCATCTGAATTTACACACATATACCCAGAGCAATTAGGTTTCTTTGCGACGTTACCACTTCCATTAGTGGATGAAAGCATTGAAACGATTAATACTGCATTAGATCAACAAGGTGCTTTAGGTTTCACCTTACCTACAAATGCACGAGGTATTTATATTGGTGATGACCGTTTGGATAACATATTAGCTAAATTAAATGAACGTCATGCCGTTGTGGCACTGCACCCAAATGAGCCTAAGCCTAATATCGAAGCAATGAGCGACGTTGTTCCTGCACCTTTAATGGAGTTTATCTTTGATACCACACGCACAGTCATTTATATGAGCCAAAATAATGTGTTTAGCAAGTATCCAAATATTAAATGGATTATTCCGCATTGTGGCGCATTATTGCCTGTCATTGCGCAACGTGTCGCAATGGGTAATAAGATGTTTGGTAGTACGCGTCAACCTGATGATTTAGAACAAGTTATGCAAACATTATATTTTGATTTAGCTGGAAAAGTCTTACCTTATCAGCTTCCAAATATTGCTCAAAGTGTAGATATGAATAAAATTGTATATGGTTCAGATGCACCGTATACAACAGATCAAGTCGTTACAATGTTAGCAGATGAATTGGAAACAACTGAATTCATCTCACGACATGAACTTGAAAAAATGTTATATGATAACGGTAAACAATTATTAAAATCAATTAATGAAAAATAATAAACATAAATGGCACCGGTATCACTGTACCGGTGCCATTTATGCTTATTGTTTATGCCAATATTTCATCCATTGATCGGTTCACGCTACTTGCGTACATTCCACCAAATTTAAGTAAATGAACCATAAATAAATATAATCTATAAAATTCTAAACGTTTACGTGCACCTTTTCCTAAAGGATAATGTTTCTCATATTCATCATAGAATGCTTGGGTAAAGCCACCGAATACCGTCGTAATACCTAAATCAAACTCTCTATCTCCATAGAACGGAGCCGGGTCGAATAGCGCTGGACGTCCATCCGTTAAAAACATGTAATTGCCACCCCATAAATCTCCATGTAACAACGATGGTTTGCTGTGATGATCCTCTAATTCATTTACCATCACAGTACGGACTTGTTCATATACTTTATTATCTTCGGCATGCCATAACCCTTTACGCATCAGTTCATCTCTCAAGTGATCCATGCGGCGTTCGACAAAGATTTCAACCCATGACTCTGACCATGAATTATCAAATGAAATATCTCCACCCTCATGTGGTAAATCGAATCCAAATTGACCATCTTGTTGTTGTTGGCTATGCATTTTTGCTACTAATTGACCTAATTCACGCTGGCTACCACTTGTTCCTTCATCTAAATAACTTAATATCAAGAAAGCATCCCCATTGATTTCACCACTATCAATGACACGTGGTGCCGTTATACCTGCTTGTTCAAATGCATTGAGTCCAGCGATTTCAGCTGCATAGAATGACTTATCTCGATTACGCTGAACTAACAAGAAATACACATCATCCTTAGTCGTTACTTTGAATGCCTCATTGACATCTCCACCACTGACTGGTGAAATATCACTGATTTGGTCTAATGGTAGCTGTGCTTGCCAATCTTTCTTCATGATGATTCCTCCTTCGCATACATCTTCTTACTATATTATATTTCCTGAAAATGCGTTAACTAATCGTACGTCCTTATATCGATTTTAGTTAAGGCAAATTTTCAAACAGTCTTTAAATTAACTATGCAATTATGGTTGAACATGCTAGTCTTAGAGAGGAATGTTTTTTCAATGATATTAAATGAGGATAGTAAGCCTCAAATACAATGAAATAGGAGCATTATTATGTATAAACTAATTAAACCACTATTATTTAAATTTGACCCTGAAAAAGCACACAGTATGACGATCGACGCTTTGAAACTCGCACAGAAGCGTGCTTTCTTATTACCTGTGATGCATAAACTATTTAATTATGAAGACCCATCATTAACGCAAACGATTAAAGGTATTACATTTAACAATCCAATCGGCTTAGCTGCAGGCTTTGACAAATCTTGTGAAGTCCCTAAAGCACTTGAAAATGTTGGGTTCGGTGCACTTGAATTAGGTGGTATTACACCAAAACCTCAAGATGGCAATCCGAAACCACGTATGTATCGTCTAGTAGAAGATAATGCCTTAATTAACCGTATGGGCTTTAACAATATTGGTATGAATCGTGCGTTATGGAATTTACGTCGCCATTCATACGCGATTCCTGTTGGCTTAAACGTTGGCGTAAATAAAACGACGCCATACAACGATCGCTATCAAGATTACATTAAAGTGATTGATACGTTTAAAGCAGATGTATCCTTCTTTACAGTCAATATTAGTTCACCAAACACTGAGAACTTACAAAGTTTCCATGATAAAGATGAATTTTCAATGTTATGTAACGCATTAAAAGATTTCAAAGCGCATACAGAAGTAAATGTCCCTATTTTCTTAAAATTAACTTCTGATTTAGAGCTTGATGGATTTAAAACGATTTTACCAGCGATTACAGAAACATTTGATGGTATGATTCTCGCTAATACAACACGACAACGTGATGGTTTAACATCTGCGAATAAAGTAGAAGACGGTGGCTTAAGTGGGCGCCCCCTTTTCAAAAGAAATTTAGAATTAGTGAAATGGGCATACCAACAAACTAAAGGTGAATTCTTAATTATCGGCACAGGCGGTATATTTAGCGCTAAAGATGCCATTCAAATGATGCGAAATGGTGCCTCTCTCGTTCAAATATATTCGTCATTAGTTATCGAAGGTCCTGGATTAACTAAGAAGATTAATAAAGACATCGCTGCATATTTAAAACAACATCAATACAACAATGTAAGTGATATCATTGGTTTAGATGCCAAATAATAATGGTGATATGGCTTTACTTAATTTTAAAAAGTACTATACTAAAGCCAAAGATAACTAGTTTACCGGAGGGGTATGCGTATGACTGCAGAAGATAAAGATACTAAACACAATGCAGACCAAGCGACTAAAAACCAAACGCAATCATCTAAACCGAATCATCAATCATCAAATGATGATAATAGCATTGGCTATAATGGCGAAAAGAAGACCGCACTTGATCTTGAAATCGAACGCGAGTTGCTTGAAATGATGGAAAATGAAGATCCAGAACCTGAGAAACAGAAAAAAGGATTAAAAATTGCAGGTTTTCTTTCTGCATTTGTTATTGCCGTCTTAGCTATTATACGGTTTATTAATCGAACATTATAAAACAAGACTCCTAATTTGAAATACTTCAACTTCAAATTAGGAGTCATTTTAATTAAAATTGTTGTAAAAAATCTTTCGCTTCTTGATTGATTTGTTTGAAATCTATCCCTTGTGCCATCGCAGCAAAGACACATCCACAATAGCATTGTCTAAAAATGTGATAGTCATTACACATTTCTATTGAACGTTCATATCCTTTATTCTTTTTAAAGTCACTTGGTAAATAGTTCACATCATATAAATGTTGCACTTCCAGCCCTAACTCGTTAATTAATTGCGCATTCTTTTTAGGGGATAATGTAAGGGCACTACCAAAATAATCATAGCCGTATTTCACAGCAGCTTCAGCAACAAGCTCTAAACGCATTTCAAAACATGCAGTACAACGTAAGCCACCTTCTGGTTCTTCAGTAAGTCCACGCGATTTCGCCATTTTCATAAATTCATGTGGCTTATATTCTGCTTCAATATATTCCACTTGCTTTCCAGTCGTCTCATTAAAATCTTTAACGAATTGTTCTTGAACCTTAGCACGTCTTAAATATTCATTTTTAGGATGGATGTTAGGATTAGCAAAGTAAATCGCCACATCAGCATACTCTGTTAAATATTCTAACGTGTAAGTGCTACATGGCGCACAACAACTATGTAGCAAGATTTTAGGTCTCAATCCTTCCCTTTCCCATTGATGAATTAATTTTTTCAGTACTCGATCATAGTTGATTTTTTGATTTTTCATTTTAGCAATAATTGGATCCGCGTTTAACATAAAAATGACTCCTTAAGTATTATATAAATTTATTATATAATACTTAAGGAGCCGAATCATCGTTAATATTCTTTTTTCAACATCATCATGTAATAAGTAAACATGAAGCCTCCGAATAGCACGCCAGAGATGACACATCGGATGAATTGCGCTTTAAAGTCAAACCCGTCATTAAAAATATACGGAAAGATAACGCCTGTAATAATAAACATCATCACTGCAAAATAAACAACTAAAAACGCGCATTTTAATGCAAGTTTCTTCACCCAATATTTATACGCTTCTGCAGAAGTCGCTTTTAACTCATCTAAACGATTTCTTCTATTAATCCATAGAGAGGCAAACGTTAAAATAACACTTAATACTAATAAGCACACCGTTCCGAAGCTTACTGTTTCTCTCATCATATCTATAATCAAACTAACTGTACCTAAGATAACTATTAATATATAGGTTATTAAAAACATAACTGCTAATTTATGTTCAAGGACACCTTGTTCACGCTCATCTCGATCTGTAGGATTTTGTGTAAACCAATTGAATAACGCATTACTAAATTTATTCATTCTTTATACGCCCCTTCATTGTATGCCTTAACAATTTTACTCTTACCAGCAAAATAACTGACTAAACCGAAAATTAAAGATGCCATCAAATTAACCGTTATAAAAAATCCTAATTCAATCTTTTGATCAGAAAAATATAATCGCGTTAAATTAAGTAAACTCATAATGACACCGAACATGATACCACCGAGTAAACAACTTAACTTATGCTTTTTTAACACCCTTTGATAGGCTTCTTTAGTATAAACTCGATTTTCATCTAAATGATGTTTTCGAATACCTATCGATAAGAATATATTCACAATAAAGAACAAAACGAATACACCAATGGTTGGTATATTAACACGCTGCACAACATAATCATTGATTAAACTAATGAAAGCTAATATAAGCAAGCCAAAATAAGTAATAACAAAAGTTGTCGTAACATGTGCGTATAGCATTTCTTTTTCTCGCTCATCACGTTCAGTCATTACGCCGATGAGTCGATTAATCATTTTATCTCGAAAATTGGTCATCTTTGATCACCTCAAGATTATTAATTACGGTATATGTAAAATATAAACGACATTTCTGTATATGTCAAATATAGACGACACAAAGATTCTATTTAGATTGCTTAACATCAAGTGTTATGCTACAATAATTGTAATAAAAAACACCTAGATCGTTTGAGATTTGGAACTAGGTGTAAAAATAAAGGACATATTACTGACTTATAGGTAAGCCAATATGTATCTCCAATTTCTATTATTGGGCTAACGTTTTCTAAATTGTGGTTTAAGAAAACGTTATTTTTATGCTTAATTTTAAATATAAAAATATATGTATAACCCAAGATACATAGAATGTCAGTTAAATGAAAAAGCTCCTAATCACTAATATCAGTAATTAGAAGCCATACATTATTTATTAATCTCTCTTTGTATAATTGTAGCTGGTCCATTATTAACAATATCGTAAAAATATTGAATTAAATCTTCTTTAGGGATACGGTTATCATCCTCAACCCAATGTCTTAAGAATGATAATCCTGCACCTGATACATAACTCATAAAATAAGAAAATGGAATACCACTAATATCACCCTGTGTATTTGTAAAACTATTTAAATAGTTCGTTAGCAAGCCATATAATTTTTCATGCAATTTAGACGCTGTCCCTATTTTGAACATTAATTGATAAAATGCTATATTATCCTCAATATGTGCAATCAGAAATTCCATGATGTGTCTTAAATCCTCTGTTGAGAACTTCCCGCCACTACTTTGTTTGCTTTCTTTAATAAACGTACGCACTACATCTACGTGTTCGTCTTCCATTTTGTCTAGCAAATCGTATTTATCTAAGTAATGCTTATAAAACGTACCGCGATTAATATCAGCTAAATCTGTAATTTGTTGTACAGTTACATCATTGAAATCATATTTATGTAATAAATTGATAAATGCCATTTTAATCGCTTGTTGCGACTTCCTAATTCTACGATCTTGAGTCATTTTATAGACCTCACTTTACATGTTTGTTTTTGTACAATTATACCGACCTTGTTGGTTTTCGTACAATTACCCAACCATGGCATACACATGAACACGAACAAAAAGTTAACCCAAATGAAATCGTGCCAGTTGAAATAGAATTATTACCATCAAGCACATTATTTAAAAAAGGTGAATCTTTAGTAGTTATTGTTAAAGGTAACGAAATTATCAAAGATAATAGCACACCTTTACCTAATATGAAAACACGCTATGAACATGAAGATACAGTAAACAAAGGTCGTCATCTTGTATATACTGGCGACAATTATGATTCACACTTAATCATTCCTGTAATTGAATAACAATGGATAAAAAGTATCTGGGCATAAATAATATAATCATACTGTTTTGGAAATTTACAATAGCTGACTAAACTGAGAAGACGCTTAAACCCAGCTTTTCTCAGTTATAATCTAGTGCCCCAGCAAAGCGCATTTCACTAAAAAATCCTACAAGCAAAGCAAAATGGGAGCGGACGACGAATTTAAAAACATTCTGTCCGACTCCCTTTTATTGTTAATATGAATGACTTACATGTCCCAACGCGTTATAACCAACGCCAAAACAGTTGATGTGCAATACCTAAATCATCATAATGATGAACAAGCGTTGATCCGAACAAATGCATGGCGAAGGCTATAATGACAAAGAAAATCATGATGCCATAAAAACTCGCTATACGTAGTGTATGATTCACACTATATTTCGAAATTAAGACTATTGATGATGTTATAAGTAAAATCATAGAGAACGCAATCAATATACCACTGAAAATATAGAACTCAAGGAAAAACACAACAAGTCCTAAAAACAGCACACTGACTGACAGTGTATTGATGAATATATAATCTGATAATATTTTTTTAAATAAAATACGTTCTACGATCATTAAGCGAATAACGCCAAATGTTACGACAAGTAAAAACACAAGTGCTAACAGGAGTGTTAATACAAATTTCAAGATAATTGTTGCAGTATCAACAAAATAACCATCAAATAAACTTGCTGAAAATATGTGTAAAAACATTCCCAATATGATCAAACCAATAACGACTAATGAAGCAAGTAACGTCTGGCTAAATGAATGTTCCCCTTTAATTACAGCATCATGAGCAGTAAATGCTTGTTTAAAAAATGACTTACTTTCATTAAATGTTGTTTTCACTTTCAGTGTGAATGGACCTTCAGCATAACGGTGTTCATAAGACATATATCTATGTGCAAATTCACCATGTTCATACGCATTATCACGTTGTGTTTCATTGAAACCTTCTTGTTTAACTGTTTTAGAATACGTTGTAGATTGAATCTCCGAATTGACTGATTCTGTTGCTGATTGCGTTGATTGGAGCGTTGAATCATTTAATTTCTTACCACAACTACCGCAAAATTGATCTCCTGGTTGATATGTCTGACCACAATTTGGACATTGCATTAGGGCTACCTCCATAAATATAAAATTCTAAGTCATTATACCATTATTTTATATTGTGTCATATATTATATTTTATAAATTAAAAAAGAAAGATGAATTCATTAAGAATTCATCTTTCTTTTTTAGGTATGATTATTAGTTACTCAGCTTCTCTAATTTCTGCATCAACATCCGCATAATCAATTTCTGTTTCTGTAAATGTTTTATTATTGATTGGGAAATGTTGTTCGAATGTTTCAAAGTTTTGAATTTCCACTGTGACATCATCCACTTCAAAATCTAATACATGGCCGCCAAAGTTGCGATCATCATTAGCGAAATGAATATGAAAACCAGCAGACCCAATACCATGGAATAACTCAGGTGTGAAGAAACCGATGATTGTTCCCTTAATATCTTCACGTGTTTCCTCTGGTTGTCTACGTGCTGAATCAATCAATCTAGTATACGGTGGCTCTTGTTTAGGCATCATACGTACATGCATTTTTTTAAATGTACCACTTATTTTCACTGCAGAAAATAGATTATCACTTAACATATGTTCCTTAACTTCATTTAATACGTTTTCAGAATCCTTATCTGAGGTTTGATAAGATTGGTCTGCTTCAAAACGTGTAATCGTTGCGTATGGTGTCATTTCATCGCCATTCAATTTCTTAAATTCTTTATGTTCATTGGCATGAAATGCTTCACCATTTAAAAAGATAACCTCACCATTAGAACCAGTTAATGTCGCTAGCCCTGAATCACCATGTTCTAATAGTTCATTGATAGATGCAGTTCCTTCTAACAGACCTGCCATTAATGTACCTAACGTACCATGTTGATATAATACGTGACTCATTGAATATTCACTCCTAAGTTTGTTTATCTAAAAATTAATTTAAAGAATCTGGTAATACATTTGTTGATAACTTGATATTATCTTTATAATTAACTGGAATATCAATTAATACTGGGCCATCAGTTTCATAGCCTTCTTTTAATGCTGCTTCTAATTCTGCTTGGCTAGTAACACGTAACCCTTTAGCACCAAATGATTCAGCATATTTCACATAATCAACTGGTCCAAATTCAACACCAGCTGAACGTTTATATTTCATTTCTTCTTGGAATTCTACCATATTATATTTACCATCATTCCAAATTAATTGGATGATGTTTAATTTTTTGCGTACGGCTGTTTCTAAATCTTGACCTGAGAATAAGAAACCGCCATCTCCTGCTACTGACACAACTTGTGTATTTGGACGTACTAGTGCAGCTGCAATTGCCCAAGGTAAAGCAACACCAAGTGTTTGCATACCATTACTAAATAATAAGTGTCTTGGGTTATAACTTCTAAATTTACGTGCCATCCAAATATAATGACTACCCACATCGACAGTAACTGTAGTATCGTCAGTTAATGTGTTTTGCATTGTTTCAATAATTTCTAATGGATGCATCACACCATCTTCATGAGTATATTTAATACCTGTTGCTTCAATAACATCTGCTCTTAAACGTTCTAAGTCATCTAAACGACTTTGATTAATGATTGGTTCATGCACATTCTCAGATAATAATTGAATCGTACCTGCAATATTACCAATTAATTCTTTTTTAGGACGTAAGAAGTTTGTAATTTCGGCTTGTACTTCATCAATAACAATGATTTCTGTTTCAAGTTCTTTGTTCCAGTTACTTGCTTCATATTCAATTGGATCATACCCTATTGTGACGACTAAATCAGCTTTTCTTAATAATTCGTCACCCACTTGGTTACGGAATAATCCTACACGTCCGAAGAAGTGATTTTCTAACTCACGGTTAAGCACACCTGCACCTTGGAATGTTTCAACAACTGGTAAATTTGATTTCGCAACTAATTGACGAATGGCTTCTGTTTCTTTCTCACTTGAACTTCTCATACCTACTAGCAACACTGGGAATTTAGCATGTTTTATCGCTTTAATTACATCTTGAATATCTTCTAAATTTGGAACACCTAATTGTGGTTGTTCACATAAATCAATTGCTTTAGATGTTACAGGTGATTCGATAACATCTTTCGGAATACTGATAAAACTTGCACCATTTTTACCTGAAGTCGCTGTACGGATAGCGTTTGTCATTACTTCAGAAAGAGACTCAGGATCTTGTACTTCTGCACTATATTTTGTAGATGATCTTAAAAGAGAAGCATTATCTACTGCTTGATGTGTCATACGTAATAAGTCATTACGTTTAACTTGGCCACCGATAGCCAACACTGGATCTCCTTCTGATGTAGCAGTTAATAATCCAGTTGTTAAGTTACTCACGCCTGGGCCACTTGTAACTAATGCCATACCTGGTTTACCAGTTAAACGTCCGATTCCTTGCGCCATCATAGCAGCATTTTGTTCATGGCGTGTCACAATAAGTTCTGGACCATCATCTTCAAGTGCGTTAAAGAGATAATCGATTTTTGCTCCCGGAATACCAAATACATAATCCACATTATTATTTTTTAAAGTATCAATGACCATATCTGCAGCAGAGTAGTTTTCTTTAGTCATCTAAATTCATATCCTTTCAAAGTCCAATTATTTTTTAATATTAAAAAGAAGCCACATACATGTCTATTTTTAAGGGAAAAAGAGGGAAAGACTTAGTTACATGAGTTGTGGCTTCTTTATATTTAAAGTTACTTCATTATTTCATTGTTGCTAGTAATCTCAGTTAGGGATGCATATTCAAATGCGAGATGGGAGTCTTCTATTTATGTCAAGAGGTGTAACAAATCATAAAGTTCAACACTTAAGCGTTGATTCAATATAAGGGGATGGATTTATTACACATAATAGAAGCATTTGAATATGATGTAACTTTATTACATGACTCATTATAGTATGTGCGTAACTATTAATAAAATACATATTTTCGATAGAACCTATTCCATAATGGAATAGGTCAACAAAGTTTAATTTTTTAGTAAAAAGTAGCTAAAAAAAGGTCTAATTACTTGACTTATTCTAAGTTTTTAGCATATTATTCTCAGTCAAAAGACCCCTTTTTATATTTTAAGTATAATTTTACTCTTTTTAGTTGTTTTTATTTCTTTTTAATCTGTTATAATCAAATCTATCATTTAAAATTTCCTTGTTATACTCTGTCATTTTATAAAAAGTGAGAAAACTTAAAATTTTCAGAAATTTTAGACAAAAATATAAAGTTTTATGCTAAGATAATAAATATTCTAGAGCTAACAAGCTAATCTTATAACTCATTTTATTAAGTAAGTGGAGGTTCATGATTATGGCCAGTTTTTTCAAAAATTTAACTCGAAAAGAAGATCCCACAATCTATCAAAATAAAGATGGGCACTTGAAACGTACATTACGTGTTCGAGATTTTCTTGCATTAGGTGTTGGTACAATTGTATCAACTGCAATATTCACATTACCTGGTGTTGTTGCAGCTGAACATGCAGGTCCTGCCGTTGCGTTATCATTCTTATTAGCAGCAATTGTAGCAGGTTTAGTTGCCTTCTCATATGCTGAAATGGCATCAACTATGCCTTTCGCTGGTTCTGCGTATTCTTGGATTAACGTTTTATTTGGCGAATTTTCAGGTTGGGTAGCAGGTTGGGCACTTTTAGCTGAGTACTTTATTGCCGTTGCCTTTGTAGCATCCGGATTCTCAGCAAATTTAAGAGGACTGATCTCCCCTTTAGGTATTGTATTGCCTAAAGCTTTATCCAATCCGTTTGGCGCTGATGGTGGCGTCATAGACATTATCGCGGCTGTAGTTATCATTATTACTGCAATTATTTTATCGCGTGGTATGACTGAGACTGCACGTATTGAGAACATCTTAGTTATCTTAAAAGTATTAGCAATTGTATTATTCATTATTGTAGGTTTAACAGCCATTCAAGCATCCAATTATGTACCATTTATCCCAGAACATAAAGTCACTGAAAATGGTGATTTCGGTGGTTGGCAAGGTATTTATGCTGGGGTTTCAATGATATTTTTAGCTTATATCGGCTTTGACTCTATTGCAGCTAACTCTGCAGAAGCAATCAATCCACAAAGAACCATGCCACGTGGTATTCTTGGTTCATTAGCTGTCGCACTTGTATTATTCGTAGGTGTAGCATTAGTATTAGTAGGTATGTTCCACTACTCTAAATATGCTGGCAATGCAGAGCCTGTAGGTTGGGCACTACGTCAAAGTGGTCATGGTATTATCGCGGCTGTCATTCAAGCAATTTCAGTAATAGGTATGTTCACCGCTTTAATTGGTATGATGTTAGCAGGATCACGTTTGCTTTATTCATTCGGTCGTGATGGTTTATTACCATCATGGTTATCTAAATTAAACCATAAGCACTTACCAAACAGAGCACTGTTAATACTTACTATTATTGGTGTATTAATTGGTTCAATGTTCCCATTCGCATTCTTAGCACAACTTATTTCTGCCGGAACATTAGTTGCATTCATGTTTGTATCTCTTGCAATGTATCGACTAAGAAAACGTGAAGGTAAAGATTTACCCGTACCGTCATTTAAAGTACCGTTCTTCCCAGTACTACCAATTATTACATTCATCTTAGTATTACTTGTATTCTGGGGATTAAGCTTCGACGCTAAACTCTATACTTTAATTTGGTTTGTCGTTGGTATCATCATCTATTTAAGTTATGGTGTTCGACATTCTAAGAAAAATGAAGAAAAAGAGTACATCGTACCGAAAGATTAATATAGCCATAACATAGAGCACCTATCTCATTTATTTTCATGAGATAGGTGCTTCTTTTGATTTTTACATTAAATGAGTCCGGACAAAAATAATATAATGAATCTATTTTGTGCCTTCGCAGTAGCTGACTGAACTGAGAAGGCGCTTAAATCAAGCTTTTTTCAGTTCTAGTCATCCTTGCGGGGGTGGGACGACGAATTCAAAAAGAATTCTGTCCCACTCCCTTTTCTTGATGTATTACCATCCTTGTCCATCTATATTATAGTTGTCTAATTGTCCATCTTGTAATGCTTGTAACGCATCTTCTATTGTATCTAGCGCATAATCTAATTGCTCATACGTAATGACTAATGGTGGCTGGAAACGAAGTACATTGCCAGCTACTGCAATCAGTACAAGACCATGATCAAAGCAATAATTACAAATCTTTAGCGCTTCTTCTGAGGCTCTCGTTTTCATTTGTTTATCTGACACAATATCAACGCCAATAGATAAACCTTTACCACGTACATCTCCGACAAATTGATAGTTATCAACCCATTTGTCCATTCGGTTGCGTACATAGGCGCCTTTTTCCGAGCTAGCAGTTAGTAATGCGTCATCTTCAATCATTTTCAATGTTGCTAAAGCCGCTTCACAACTTACAGGATTGGCACCAGTGGTAAATAGATGCGCCGGTGCTTCAAGCGTTTCAATGATTTCTTTGCGACCAACAATCGCAGACATCGGTAACCCACCAGCTAATGATTTGCCAAATGTGATTAAATCCGGTGTGAAATTAAAGTGTTCAATTGAACTCCATGTACCTGTGCGCCCTAGTCCTTGTTGGATATCATCTACTGCAATTAAAATGCCATGTTCACGACATAATGCTTCTAACGCCTCAAAGTAACCGTCTACTGGCTCTAGTAAACCACCATCACCTTGAATCGTTTCTACGACAATACATGCAACTTCTTCTGCTGGCACATATTTGGCGAACATTTCTTTAAGTGGTGCAAGATACGCTTCTACTGTATTAGGATTAGGTTGTTCATACATACCTCTATACTTATCTGGAAACGGAATATGATAAAAGCCATTTAATAAAGGACCATAATGCTTGCGCATATTTAAGCTAATGGCTGACATCGATAGTGACCCAAATGTTGAACCATGATAGGCATTTGTAAAACTAATGATATACGGTCGACCAGTATACGCTCTTGCAAATTTAATAATGCCATCATTGGCGTCAGATCCACTCAATCCAAACGTCACACGTTTTTCATAATCACCTGGCGCAATATCACATAGTTTCTTAGATAATTTCACTGCTGGTTCATGATACATATATGCAGGTGTATAATGAATCAATTTCTCAGCTTGTTTCTGAATCGCTTCAATTACCGGTTTAGGTGCATGCCCTACATTTTGCGAGCTCGCGCTTGCTAATAAATCAATGTATTCTTTACCATCCACATCTACGAGTGTCGCACCGTAACCATGATCAATGGCTAATGGGTAATATTTAATTCTTCCTGATACCGCAAAGTACTTCCCATCCTCTTGTATTAATTCCTCTGCTTTACTCATATTGACTCATCCTCCCATAATCGACCATCCCTTTTACATCCCTCTCTTTGAAAAGTCTCCGGCCATCTTAATAAACAATGTTTCATTGATAATATTCAATATCTTACTAATAATTGTCAGATTTGTAAATATTTTCTGAATAATCAAAAATAATTATAATTTGCTATTTTTAGTTTTTTTGATGATACATATTTATTAAAAAAATGAGGGAGTGGGACAGAATTCTTTTAAATTCGTTGTCCCACTCCCCAATAAAGATATAGGATTATTTACTTTCGTAAGGAATGACATCGTCTCCATATTCTTTTTTAATATAGTCTTTAATTTCTTTAGATTGCATGACTTTTAATAATTCTTGGAACTTCTTATCATTTTTATGTCCTTCTTGAACTGCGATAATGTTGGCAAATGGTGATGATTTACCTTCCATCACAATTGCATCTTTAGACGGTTTTAAACCATTATCGATGGCATAGTTAGAATTCATAATAACTGCTGCACCTTCACCGTTTTTATATGTTTTAGGTAAAAACTCAGCCCCTTGCTGATGATTAAATTTTAAATTCTTTTTATTTTCCGCAATATCTTCAAACTTGGCATCTTCAATTTTGACACCTTTTTTCAACTTAATCAGACCTTCATCTACAAAGAAAGATAAAAATCGTCCTTCCTCTGCAGGGTTATTTGAAACATAGATCGTTGATCCTTCAGGAATATCTTTCAAATGTTTATATTTCTTACTATAGACACCCATTGGCGTTGTAAATACTTTACCTAATTCTTCTATTTTATAGCCATGACTTTTCTTCTCAGCTTTTAGATACGGTACGTGTTGGAAGAAGTTAGCATCTACATCGCCTTTATCTAATAATTTATTTGGTACTTTATAATCATTAACCTCTTTAACTTCTAGATCATAACCTTTTTTCTTTAATTGTTCTTTAGCTTTCTTCAACACATCTCCATGGGGTGCAGGTGAAGCAGCAACTGTGATTTTCTTATCATCCTCTTTATCTTTGCCACATCCTGCTAATACGATAATTAAAACTAAAATACTGATCATACTTAACCATTTTCTCATGTATATCGACACCTCTTTTTTAAAATGATTCAACTACACTTCAACTCTTAAATAGTTAGAAGACATAAAAAAATACTTTCTATTATTTAAGAGAAAGTATCGATACACTTTCTCTCATCTCTTAAAGTATTGTCTACTTTATGTGAATTAGCACCATTTCGTTACACGACGGTTGCTGGGCTTCTCAGGGCACATCCCTCCACCACTCTTGATAAGAGTTAACAAGTTTTATTGAATTGATATTATATTAGCATTGGATCAAGCTTGGGTCAATATCATTTTTTAAATATTCTAAATTTTTAAAATGTGTAAGTTGTTTTACTGTAGGGAATAGCTTGTTAAACACATTCGAAGGGTTGATGATTATGTTACGTTACAGCTATCACTTACTTAGTGCATTGTTCATTAGTATTTTATTATTACTTATCATGTTTGTCATGGATGTGGTGATGCATACGACACACCTTACTTTGCTATTAATCAACATTGATTTCATCGCAGATCCTAATAAGACACCACTTATTTTAGAACTTTTAATTCATATCATTATTGGATTTTGTATTTACATAACGTTTCTAATCATTTATCTGTTATTCAAACCTTTATACAAATTAAGTTATCTCTTATTAATGATTATTTTTCTAATCTTATACCCATTACTTATTACGTTGGCTGAACGTTCACTGTTCCAATTTAATTGGGTAGCGTATGCCTTATGGATGATCGCACACTTGATATTCACTTTACTGATGGCATGGTCGATTCCTTATTTTTCTAAAAAGAAATGGTAAGTTGATAACCATGCACGTTATATAAACAATCGCTTATAGTCATTAAAACATCACTATTGTAAATTTAACTTTACAAATACGCCGTTCTTTAAGCTAATTTAAAGTTTCAATATGGTTTACTTTAATCCCCTCTTTTAATTAAATCTGAATGTTACACTAACGTTGTAAAAGATAAATAATGAAATGGGGTTTTCATTGTGGTGAAGGTTTCTCTATTTGCGTCAACACTTTTAACAAGTACGGTAATATTATCTGCTTTTAACGGACAACATGCACTCGCAGCTGATGTAGTGACGAAGGACAATGCACAAGAAATTGCTTCGGAAGCATTATCAAATAGTGGTGGTAATCCAGATTTACAAAACTTTGACAAAGCAATTGATAAAGGGGACTATTTCAAAATTGAAAGCCACAATAAGGCAAATGCTGGTATAGGTGTCTATAAAGTTTATAAAAATGGCCAAGTCGAATATAAAAATGATAGATACAGTAACTTCAATCGACTTCAAAGTGGAGAAACATATGTTGAACACGGTATTGCGAATGCCGCTGAATTAGATGACCGACAAGAAGCAGCGTCAAAAGTCAATTCCGTAGATTGTGCACGTGAATTAAATACTTACTATGTTGGTAACGTTAAATCTAATGAAGTACCTTCGTCTCAATCAGATCAAAAGCAAGAAAACCATCATACGACGACGCAATCATCTTTACCAGAAACAGGTCAATCGCATCATGAACAATCCACTCAACTATTAGGTGGTCTTTGCTTATTATTGGGGAGCATATTCGTAGCGAAACAAACGCATAAGAACATTGACTAAGATATTACTAAGGGAGAGAGACAGAATTTAAAAGAATTCTGTCTCTCTCCCTTTTTAACATTATTGAGTGCTATTATTATTTTCGTTGTCTTTATCTTTCTTATTGTCGTCTTGCTTCTCATTCTGCTTTGTGTCTTGTTCTACACCCTCAGGGTCACGTTCTTTCGCGCTACCTTTTTTAGGATTATAGTTCGCATCTTCAGTGTATTCGTTGCCGGCATTCCATAGTAAGAACTCATTTACACCATTATCTTTTAATGCCTGAACTTGTTCAGATACAGCTTTCGCATCATAATCAATATAATTACCATCGCCTAAGTATGATGCTGTAAAGTCTTGAATCCATGGACGTGAAATTGGTTTTTTCTTACCAAGTGAATCTAATAAGTTATTTTCTTTTTGAATATATCGATTCACTGTTTTATATGGTTCTGTATCTGGCGCTTGTAAACCAAAGTCACCATTGCTCCAATGTGATGGGTAAATCATTGATGAAATTGCGTCTACATTTTCAGATATTTTAGGGAAACTTTGACCAATACCAGGTGCATTTTTAACTAATGCAGAATAGCCAAATACGTCCGCAGATATATTAACACCCATCGGTTTCAACTCTTTATTAGCGTGTTCTAAGAATTTCGTAATGGTATCCACACGCTGATCGCCAGAACTTAACTTGCTATTTTTATAGTCACCTTTACTATAAGTTAGACTGTCTGCTTCATTTTCAAAGCCTTCTGGGAAACGCACGTAGTCAAATTGAATATCTTGGAAACCGGCTTTAGCTGCCGCTTTGGCTACATCAATGTCGTAGTCCCAAACTTCTTTCATAAATGGGTTAACGAAGCTATCACCTTTACCATTTGTCCAAACTGAACCATCACTTTCTTTAAATGACCACTCCGGATGTTCTTTCGCTAGTTTAGAATCTTTAAATGTAACAATACGCGCAATTGGATAAATGTTGTTATCATGCAATTTTTTCAGTAATTTCTTACCATCAACAATGTCTAATGTGTTTTTATCCACTTGCTTGTTGCCAGTGTTAAGATTCATTGTTATGTTACCTTCATCATCTTTAACATCGATAACCATAGTATTTAAATTGGAATCTTTAATAAATTTGATTAATTCATCGATTTTATCGCCTTGTGTTGAATTACTTGTTACATAAATCCCTTTGACACCATCCTTAGGATAGTCAACCTTATTCTCATTGTTGTTCTTATCATTATTCTGTTTTAATTTTTCACTTTGACTGTTTGTCTGTTCGTTCTTCTGGCTGTCCCCTTTTTGTCCGCTACTAGATGAATGATCTCCATTACTACACGCAGCGAGTAACAAAGCACTTGTTGTTAATACAGCAAATAATTTGTTTTTTTTCATTCCCTTAGCCTCCGAATATGCTTTATATGTATAATTAGGTTCTCATTATTTAGAATAGTAAGCGATTTAAAGAGTTTCATTATCCTAAATAAGAGAACCTAACTTTCCTTTAGAATAGCATATTTTTAACAAAAATATTCGCTAAGACAAAATTTTATAAATTAAATTATCTAATATTTGTATGTTTTTAAACGAATTTTAAATTAAATCTCGTAATCATAGGTTTAATTTTGAATAAATTGATTGCGTATTTCCAATAACCCATTGCGTATGATGTTGCGTTTGTTGATAATAGGCGTCTACTTTGTCGTAATTATTTTCAGGGAAATCCCAAACATATTTGAGAAAGGCTAAACTTATTGTCTTAGGATTGCCACCTACTGTTGGCTTTCTAAATACAGTCATTAGATAACGCTTGATGACACGGTATATACACTTCCACCTCGATTCTTTAATCCAAATCACTGTCGTTGCGCGTTCTAGTCTCATGAGTAATGTATTTGAATAATGACCATCAATAATCCAAGATGGCGTCACTACAATTTCTTTCAACTGAGCGTGCAAGGATTCCGGCGTTACAGTCGCTTGATCGTTAAGCCATTGTATTTTATCGATGTGATACAAAGGTATCTTATAATTCTGTTGTAAACGCATTGCTAACGTTGATTTTCCTGAACCTAGGCTACCAATAATCAAAATACGATGTTCCATGTTTTTTACCTCGCATTTTTTTGAAAATGAGTCATACAACAAAATAAGTACAATTTATGAAACTATAAACTGTAAAATAAGAATTTTCAATAAATATAAGTTTTATAACTTGAGAATGTACTTCTTTTTTATCATAATGAATATGAAAGTTAATTAAAGGAGTGGAAAGAGTAATGAATAAAGAACAATTAGAAAAAATGACAAATGGGAAAGGTTTTATCGCAGCATTAGACCAAAGTGGCGGTAGTACTCCTAAAGCATTAAAAGAATATGGTGTAAACGAGGACGAATATAGTAATGATGACGAAATGTTCCAACTTGTACACGATATGCGTACTAGAGTTGTAACTTCACCTTCATTCTCTCCAGACAAAATTTTAGGTGCTATCCTTTTCGAACAAACAATGGATCGTGAAGTTGAAGGCAAATACACTGGCGACTACTTAGCTGACAAAGGTGTTGTTCCTTTCTTAAAAGTCGACAAAGGTTTAGCTGAGCAACAAAATGGTGTTCAATTAATGAAACCTATCGATGATTTAGACGATACATTAGACCGTGCGGTTGAACGTCACATCTTCGGTACTAAAATGCGTTCTAATATCTTAGAATTAAACGAACAAGGTATTAAAGACGTTGTTGAACAACAATTTGAATTCGCTAAAAAAATTATTGCTAAAGGTTTAGTACCAATTATTGAACCTGAAGTTAACATTAACGCTAAAGACAAAGCTGAAATCGAAGAAGTATTAAAAGCTGAACTTAAAAAAGGCTTAGACGCTTTAAATGATGATCAATTAGTGATGTTAAAATTAACTATCCCAACTAAAGCTAACTTATACAAAGAATTAGCAGATCATCCAAATGTTGTACGCGTGGTTGTATTATCAGGTGGTTACAGCAGAGACGAAGCAAACAAATTATTGAAAGACAACGATGAATTAATCGCAAGCTTCTCACGTGCATTAGCAAGTGACTTACGCGCTAGCCAATCACAAGAAGAATTCGATAAAGCATTAGGCGACGCAGTAGATTCAATCTACGACGCATCAGTAAACAAAAACTAAAACTAGGTGCGAAGAAAAGCGTTTAGGTCGCGAGCAATAACGAGCTATGAGCAAAAATCGTTCTTTGATTTTAGCGATTAGCGTATTATTGTCGAACGACCTGCTTTTCGTAGCCCGTTTATCACTAGGTGCGAAAGTGAGCGCTTAGGTTTTGAGCAGAATCGAAAAGTGAGCAAAACTGTTCTTCAAGTTTTGTCGAGCTTTGAGTGTTTCTGCCGAAAAACCTGCTCACTGTAGCCCTCTCATCACTCCGGTGAAGTTCTCTATAACTTCACTCGAATGATTCAAAGCCGACTGGTTATTTCGACCAGCCGGCTTTTTTAATATCTATTATTTGTAGAATTGTTCCAATTTTTGTTTTGTTTCTTCAATAAAAGCATTTAATTCTTGTTGTTTTTTCTCATCTTGTAATGCACTTTGACTTGCTTTCATAAATCCGTGGAATAATTCTTGTAATTGTTCACGAGATGCTTTCATTTGTTCAAAATCTACATTTTTAAATTGTTCTAAACGTTTTGTAAATGCATCTTGGTCGACATTCTCTTTTAAGAATGTTTTACCTTCATCTGTAATAGTGTAGATTTTTTTATTGCCTTCTTTAGCAATTGATACAAAGTCTCTATCTTCTAACATTTGTAAAATAGGATAAACTGAACCAGGACTTGGTGAATAGAATCCTTTGAAACGTTCTTCTAAATCTTTAATGATTTGATAACCGTGACGTGATTCTTCTTCTAGCATTTGTAAAATAATAAATTGTAGATTGCCTTTTTTGAAAAATCTATCTCGGCCACCACCACGGCGTCCGAAGCCACCAAACCCTTCAAATCCTTGCGGTCCTTTACTTCCACCAAATTGCTCGAAACGATCCATGCCTTGTCTCATATCTTGCATATGTCTTCTAAACATCATTGAAATCACCTTTACTTTAATTATTATTGGATTATCTTTTCGATATATCGATATAATAAACGATATATCGTTATATGTAAAGCGATATATCGAAATAATTTAAATAAAAATAAATACTATTCCAACAAAGACTGTCAGAATAGTATTCAAAGGGATTAATTATCTTCAAACGCTTCTTTCTCAAGATGTTCTAAACTACCGAATAATGGTTTCCACGCTTCAATTGTAAAATGAGAAACTAAGTCTTGATACCAAAAAGAATCTTTCTCAAGTAACGACATTAACATGTCACGATTTTTAACTTTAATTTTAAATAAGCTTCTTTCACATCTTTGCGGTCAGCAACAGTTGGACTAGAAATGATTAGATGCCCTTGCTTAATCAACTATTTAAATATAAAACGTGTGGAATAACATACTTTTTCCATCTTTTTAAATCCGTGTGTTCAAATTTTACGATATAGTACGCCATTTTATACACCGCTCTAAACATGAATTAATACTTTACCAAATTTACCACCAGTAATGACAGGTATCGTATCACCATATTGATCTTGTAAATAGCGTTTCACACTCGCCAGTTGTTGTTCATCTAGTTCCACTTCAACTTCTTTTAACCATTGAGGTAGTTGCTGCATAACATCATCCAGCGTTTTATCATTATGTTGTGTATGTCGTTCGATTAACGTCTCATACGTGTAATCATTGACATATAATAACTGCAATAAGTAATACATATCTGCTGTCATAGCTTGACTTGTTTCCCCTAGAAATGCCACAACTTCATCAACAATTGAATTCTCTTTAGGACCAGCAATTAAACTAACATAGACATATTTCTGAGCGATATCAATAGCTTTATTAACCGCTTCCCATGTCGTCACTGCCGGGCACATAGACGCAAATACTAAATCATGATGTCCTAATTCTTCCTTTCGAGCATCTTCAAACGATTGATGAATGGTTTCTAGCGTTACACCATAATGGTGGGCATTTTCCTGTAACATCTCATGTAATATAGGTGATGGCTCTAACGCTGTAACGGTTGCGCCTTCTTTAGCGAATGGCACACTAAAGACACCAGAGGCTGCACCGACATCTAATATACTCAAATTGTTAAATGCACCTGTTTGTCTTTCAATCCAATCCATAATACGTTTCGTTCGTTGTTGGCTTTCTTGAGTAAATGACTGCTTATTAAAATGTTGTGCCCACTTTTCAAAGCCAGGTGCAGATGGATCTCCTAAACCTGCACGTTTCATTCTTTTATCTTGTGTATTAGGGTCGTCTTCCCACGCTTTCTCCCAATATTGATTACTAAATATATCTTTCCGCATAAAGAAACTCCCTTGTCTGATAGTTATAGTCTCATCTTACTCCTTCACATATAATCAATAAACTGATTCGCTTTATATTAAAAAAGCTCTCAATCACTCTATAGTATAAAGACAACACGCTAGAGTAATTGAAAGCTTATTATTATTCTATTCTCAATAATACATCTTAAATGTTATAATGTTTCTCCGTTTGATTCGATTACTTTACGATACCAATCAAACGAGTCTTTCTTCGTACGTTCTAATGAACCATGACCTTCATTATCACGATCGACGTGAATTAAGCCGTAGCGTTTTTTCATTTCACCAGTTGTAAATGAAACAATATCAATAATACCCCATGGTGTATAACCCATTAAGTCTACACCATCTTTATCTACTGCATCGATAGCAGCCTTAATATGTTCACGTAAATATTCAATTCGATAATCATCATGGATTTGTCCATTTTCATCAAATTCATCTACAGCGCCAAAGCCATTTTCAACAATAAATAATGGGATTTGGTAACGGTTATATAGGGCATTTAATGTGTAACGTAAACCGACTGGGTCAATCGCCCAACCCCAATCACTCTTCTTAATATAAGGATTATCAACTGAGTTTGGTAAACCACCATTAACAACATTATCTTCTACACTTGATTCATTATCATGTTTTACAACTGTAGACATATAATAACTGAATCCAATGTAATCCACCGTACCCTCACGTAAAATAACGTCATCACCCTCTTGCCAACCAATGTCGAAGCCTTCACGTTCAAACATCTTCGTCGCATAACCTGGGTAATAACCACGAACATGTACATCTGGGAAGAAGAAACGCATACGGCTTGCCACTTCTGCTTCCATAATATCTTCTGGATTACAGCTATAAGGATAAATTGGCACGTGTGAAATCATCGCCCCGATTTCAAAGTCAGGATTGATTGCTTTACCAATTTTAACCGCTTTGGCACTCGCGATTAATTCATTATGCGCCACTTGATACAATACTTCCTCTTTATTATCGTCATCTGATAATGAAACACCAGAATTCGTCCATAAGAAGATTGGGTTATTGATGTCCATTTGGTTGTTTATTTCGTTAAATGTCATCCAATATTTCACTTTATCTTTGTAACGTTTAAATACCGTTTCCGCAAAATGCGCAAAGAAGTCTGCCACTTTACGATTTCTGAAACCACCATATTCACGCGCTAAATGTAATGGCATTTCAAAATGTGAAAGTGTAATCACAGGTTGAATGTTATATTTCAATAATTCATCAAATAAGTCATCATAGAATTGTAAACCTTCTTCATTCGGCTCAACTTCGTCCCCTTGTGGGAATATTCTTGTCCATGCAATTGACGTTCTTAAGCACTTCAAACCCATCTCACTAAACATTTTCACATCGTCTTTATAACGATTATAGAAGTCAATACCTACATGATTGGGATAGTATTTGCCTGGCTCTACATCTTGTGTGATTTCACGTGCTTTACCGTGTGCGCCAGCTGTCATCACATCAATCACACTTAATCCTTTACCACCTTGATCATAACCACCTTCGAATTGATTGGCCGCTAATGCGCCACCCCATAAAAAATCATTTGGTAATTTAGACATATTTAAAACTCCTTTTCCAAATTGTTATTCATACGTTTTTATTTCTTAACAACTGTCATAATCTTATCTTTTACTTTTACATTTTGCGTATCGGCTATAATAACATCTTCAAATTCATCACTATTTGTGATTAATATAGGTGTAATCATGTCATAGCCTTGTTCTTTAATGTAACTTGCATCAAATTTCAATATAGGTTGTCCTGCTTTCACTCTTTCATTTTCAGAAACAAGTAAATAGAAACCTTTACCATTTAACTTAACTGTATCTAAGCCTACGTGCACTAGAAGTTCAACGCCATTTGATGATGTAATACCTATAGCATGTTTACTAACTGCTACCATGCTGATCGTGCCATCAATAGGTGCTTTAATCTCATGACTTTCCGGTTGAATTGCAACGCCTTTACCCATCATTCCTTGAGAGAATATAGGGTCATCAACTTCAGATAAAGGTACAATCAAACCATTTAATGGTGCATAAACATCGCTTTCAAGCTGTTCGTTCGCTATTGTTGTGTCATTGTTAACGTCGTGACCTTCATCAACTTCAACACCTTCCACTTTCTCAGTCACATCTTCACCGTACCCAAGGAATTGAATTAGAATAATAGGTAACACAATGGCAATGATTGAACCAATGATAATACCCCATATAGATGTTGGATTCTGTACATTATAACCATTTACAATTGTGATTGGACCTGGAAGACCAGCATAGGCATAATATTTAGGGTTAAAGAAACTAGCAACTAAGGCACCGATACCACCACTGATACATGCGATAATAAATGGTTTCTTAAATCGCAAGTTAACACCATACATTGAAGGCTCAGTAATACCAAAGATACCCGTAATACCTGCTGATAAAGACACTTTCTTTAACTCTTTATTTCTTGTTTTAAGGAATACACCCATTACAGCACCAAACTGTGCGATAACTGCAATCGTTTGAAATGCTGAGAAAGCATCACTCTTATATTGTTCAAAGTTTGCCAATACCATAGGTGTTACACCCCAGTGAACCCCAAAAATAACGAATACTTGCCAGAATGCACCAATCAATAAACCTGCTAACCATGGTGCGACTGCGACTAACCAGTTAAAGCCCTGTGCAATGCCATGTGCAGCACCAGAGGCTAATGGTCCAATGATTAATAATGTAAGTGGCACCATTATTACAATACTAAAGAATGGTACAAACAATGGTCGTATAACTTCATGAATATATTTATTTAAATATTTTTCAACGTATGAGAGTACCCATACTAAAAGCAATGGCGGTAAGACAGATGACGTATAACTGGTTTCACTTAATGGAATACCAACAAATGTAAATGTCTCGCCACTTCCAATACGTTCGACAATACCTGCCAAGTCCGGGCTAACCAAAGCCGCACAACAAGCTACTGCAATATACGTATTCACTTTGAAATGTTTAGATGCGGTAATGGCTATAAAAATAGGTAAAAATGTAAACGGAGACCATGAAATAAAGTTAAAAACTTCATATGTTCCCGTCTTTTCAAAAGTCGGAACAACGATCTTTGTAATAATTAAAATCCCTTGTAAAATACCTGCTGCGGCCAAGATATAAATAAATGGCGCAAATACTGCTGACATTGTTGCAATAACTCGGTTTAAAATCGTTCCCTTTTCGACATCGTCGTCAGAAGCGTGTTGACTCTCTTCACCAACGAGTCCCTCAAATTCTCTGTAAACACTCGCGACCGCATTACCAATAACGACTTGAAACTGTCCGTTATTTTCAACAACAGTGACCACACCATCAAGTGCTGATACTTTTTTCTTCGCGTCTGGCACAGATCGTTTCAAAACGATGCGTAGTCGCGTTGCGCAATGTGTGTAGTTGACGATATTATCCTCTCCACCTACTGCTTCAAGAATGTCACTCGCCAACCGTTTATCTTTTTCACTCATGACACAACCTCCCAATCAATTAAATAACTTCTACAAAATGCAAACCCTTTCACAACTTATTATAATTATACCGGTACAATTTGTAAATGATTTATTCTTAATTATACCGATACAATTTACAAATCGGTATTAAAATTTGCTATACTATATTTGAATTTCAAATAAAGGGAGTAAAATGATGTTAAAGTACGAACGAATTGCACAAGAAATTACAAATGCTATTTCAAATAACGAGTATAAAGTTGGCGATAAACTTCCTAGTGTAGAACAATTAAAATCTCAATATCAAGTAAGTAAAAGTACCATTATTAAAGCATTAGGCATGCTACAAAAAGATGGCATGATTTACCAAACACAAGGTAGTGGTATTTATGTCCGAAACAAAAACAAATCAGGTTATATTAACTTGTTAAAAACAAAAGGGTTCTCAGACAATCTACAAGGCCATCAAGTCACAAGTAAAGTCTTAACTTTTAAATCTATCACGCCAAATGATGAAGTGAGAGAACATTTACGCTTAACTGACGAAGATACTAACGTTTATTATGTTGAACGTATTCGCTATTTGGACCACAACCCGCTATGTATTGAAACTTCCTACTTCAATCAATCATTAGTAACGCACCTTGACCTTGCCAGTGCAGAGCGTTCAATATTCGACTACCTTCAGTCTCAGCTTAAGATCAATATTGGTTTCTCGGATATCTATTTTTATATCGACTTTCTCTCTGAACAGGAAGCACAGCATTTAAATCTCAATCAAAATGATCCATGTATGCGTCACGATTTGACCTTTTATACCACTAAAGGCATACCTTTCGATTATTCAAATATTGTCTATCATTACAAATATGCCAACTTTTTTATTCCTATAGAAAGCTAAAAAAAGCGTCTCCTGAGATTCAAAATCTCAGGAGACGCTTTAATTAGCTTCTATTTATTTCGCGTCTTCGTAATAACCTAATTCAAGGTCTTTAGACGTTTGACGACGTATTTTTCTCATTAACTCAACATCTTCGATTAATGATTTACCATATGAAGGAATCATTTTTGAAATTTTAGCATTCCATTCACCGATGTGTTCTGGGAAGTTCTTTTCAAGTACTTCTAAAGCTACAGATACTGATGTTGATGCCCCTGGTGATTCACCAAGTAAAGCAATTACTGAATGGTCTTCAGAGTTAACCACTTCTGTACCGAATTGGATAAATCCTTTACCTTCTTTTTCAGTATCTTTAATAACTTGAACACGTTTACCTGCTGTGTATAATTCCCAATCTTCATCACGTGCTTCAGGGTAGAATGTACGTAAGTGGTTCATACAACCTTCTTTAGTCATGATGATTTGATCAAATGAATATTTAATCAACGGTAAGTTTTTAACTGCAGCAGCTAACATTGTTGTAATGTTATATGGTTTGATAGATTTGAATAAATCTAAGTTTGAGCCATTTTTAAGGAACTTAGGTCCAACATTAGCAAATGGTCCAAATAATAACGTACGTTTACCTTCGATGTAACGTGCATCAAGGTGAGGTACTGTCATAGGTGGTGTACCTGGTGGTTCTTTACCATATACTTTCGCATCGTGTGCTTCAATCACTTGTGGATTTGTACATGCTAAGAATTGACCAGTAATTGGGAATCCACCTAAATGTTTACTTTCAGGGATACCTGTTTTTTGTAGTAATGGAATTGCTGCACCACCGGCACCAATAAATACATAGTCAGTAACTTCTTCAAATACGTTACCAGATTTAAGGTCTTTGATTTTAACTTGCCATTTACCATTAGATAAACGTTCAAAATCAAGCACTTGATGACTATATTTAACTTCAACATGCTCGTCTAATTCTAAGTGACGTGCCATTTTACGAGTTAATTCACCGAAGTTTACGTCAGTACCTTCATCGATTTTACTAGCAGCCATTTTGCCGTCATCAACGCGACCTTGCATCATTAATGGAATCCATTTTCTCATTACTTCAATGTCTTCAGTATATTCAATGTTATCGAACATTGGAGATTGTTTCATTGCTTCGTAACGTTTTTTCAAGAATTCTTTATTATTAACGCCTCTAACAAAACTAATGTGTGGAAGAGGATTAATAAATTCTCTAGGGTTCTCAATATGTCCTGATTTCACTAAGTGACCCCAGAATTGTTTTGAGATTTCAAATTCTTCGTTGATTTCTTTTGCTTTTTCAATGTCAATTGAACCATCTGGTTGTTGAACTGTATAGTTCAATTCACAAAGTGCAGCGTGACCAGTACCAGCATTGTGGCGTTCATTAGAACTTTCAAGACCTGGTCGATCCATACGTTCGTAAAGCTTGATATTCCAATTAGGCTCAAGCTCATTTAACATAGAACCAAATGTTGTACTTAAGACACCAGCACCAATTAAAATGACATCTTTTGATTCTGCCATGGTTGTACACCTCTCCAATTTTATTAGTTAACAACTAAAAAGCTATTACTTACTACTCTTTCTCCCTAACCATCAAGTAATATCTTTTTATATTAAGATTGTTAAGCCTTTCATTTCTATGTTAAAACAAATATGGTAAATTGTAAATTGGAGAAACTTAATTAAAAATATTTTTTTATACAAAATCGAATGAATGCACACTAAGTGTTTTTTCTCATCATTAAGCAACTCAAACGATGAGAGGAGGGGAGCGGAACAGAAACAAATTTCGGAAAATTTTATTTCTGTCCTGCTCCCCTTAATTTCCATCATTCTAACTAGACTGATAAATTGAGTTTGCCTTATGATTGCATTTTAGGTTGTAAGAACTTTTCAATATAAAATGCTGACTCTTCAATTGATTTATATTCTGTATTAATGACAGTCGCATTCAATTTCTTAAAGACTTCTTCAGCATAAATCAGTTCTTTCTTGATGCGCTCTAAGTTATTGTAACGAGATTCACTAGACAAGCCTAGTGTCTCAGCACGATTCTTTCGAATATTGGCGATATATTGTGGACTTGCAGTCAAGCCAAACACTTTTAGCCCCTTTTGCTTATACACGTTATCAGGTATTTCAATTTCTGGCACCAATGGTATATTAGCGATTTTGTAGCCTTTATTAGCTAAATACATACTTAATGGCGTCTTAGAAGTTCTTGATACACCTACAATGAGTGCATCCGCTTCGCCAATATCAGTAAAATGCTTGCCATCATCATATTTAACTGAGTATTCAATGGCTTCAATCCGTTTGAAGTATTCATCATTTAATTTACGTAAAGCGCCACTTTCCATTAACGGATGGCTATGTGTCGTCTTTTCAATAATTCCAATTAAATCAGACATATAGTCGACGTAAGGAATATCATGCTCTCGTGCAAATTCATGACCCAGTGCATTAAATGATTCACTCACTAATGTTGTTGCAACAATCGCATGCTGTTCACGCGCCAAATTTAAAATATTTAAGAATTCCTCTTCATCCTTAATATATGGGAATTTCTTAATTTCTACATTATGCAAATTTGGAAACTGCGTTAATGTGGCATGAATCATTCTTTGCGCTGTCTCACCAATGGAATCTGATACAATAAATAACTTTAACATTTGTTCGTTTGAATTCGTTTCTTTCACGTTATTGCTCGCTTTCCTCCGCTTGACTCTGAGCTGTTGCTAAAATTGCACCTGGAACTCGGAATGGTGAGCATGACACGTAGTCTATCGCTAGCTGATTGAAGCGACGAATAGACTTAGCATCTCCGCCTAATTCACCACAAACACCGATTTTAATGTTAGGATTCATTTTCTTAGCTTGTTCAACTGCAATTTCAATCAATTTTCCGACACCATCTCTATCTAACGTTTGGAATGGGTCAAGCTTCAATATATTACTTTCAGTATACACATTTATAAATTTACCTGCATCATCTCTAGAGAAACCATATGTCAATTGTGTTAAATCGTTTGTACCAAAGCTAAAGAAATCACAATGTTGCGCTAACGTATCTGCAATTAGACATGCACGCGGCGTTTCAATCATCGTACCGATTAAATATGGTACGCTGTCCCCTTGTTCTTTCTCTAGTTTATGAATCGTCTCAACAAGTTTGTCTTTAAGTGTAGTAAATTCTTCTACAGTTGAGACGAGTGGAATCATGATTTCAGGTTTACATGTTATACCCTCTTTTTTAAGTTTTAATACGCTTCCCATGATGGCTTCAACTTGCATTTCATATAATTCAGGATACGTGATTGCAAGTCTACAACCACGATGTCCTAACATTGGGTTCACTTCATGTAAGTCAACAATACGTTTATTTAACACGTCTTTAGGAATATTTAATTGTTGTGCTACATGTTCAACATCTTCATCTGAATTAGGTAAAAATTCATGTAATGGTGGATCTAGAAGACGCACAATCGTCGGACGTTCACCCGATAGTCTAAAGATGGCTTCAAAATCTTCTACTTGGTACTTTCGAATATTGTTTAACGCTTCAACACGTTGTTCATAGGATGAAGATAATATGAAGCGACGCATTTCAACTAAACGCTCTGCTCCGAAGAACATATGCTCAGTTCTAACTAAACCAATACCTTTCGAACCGAACTCATAACCCGCTTTAATATCTTGCGGTGTTTCTGCATTCATGCGCACATTTAGTCGTGCAATATCTTCGGACCATGACATAAATTGATTGAATTCTTCACTATGCTCAGCACTAACTGTTTTGATTTCACCAATATAGATATCCCCTTTTGAACCATCTACAGAGATGGTATCGCCTTCGTGAAGTTCTCCGCCTTCGTAATACACCGTTTTAGCCATTGTATTAATTTCCAAATCTGAACATCCTGTCACACAACATTTACCCATACCACGTGCAACGACAGCCGCATGAGATGTCATACCACCATGTGTCGTCACAATTGCTTCACTTGCAATCATACCTTCAATATCTTCTGGAGACGTTTCAGGACGCATTAAGATGACTTTATGTCCTAATGCTGCTTGCACTTTCGCATCCTCAGCTGAAAATACAATTTGTCCTGTCGCTGCACCTGGACTCGCAGGTAAACCAATTTTTGAAATCTCAGTAGCTTCTTTTAACGCTTTGTCATCAAAATTAGGATGTAATAATTGATCTATTGATTTCACATCAACATTTAACATTGCTTCTTCTTTCTTAATCACACCTTCAGCGACTAAATCTACTGCAATTTTAATCGCTGCACGTGCCGTACGTTTACCATTACGCGTTTGTAATAAATAAAGTTTGCCATTTTCAATTGTAAATTCGATGTCTTGCATATCTTTATAATGTTGTTCCAGTTGCTTTGTTACATCTACAAATTCTTGATGTACATCAGGCATTTGGTCATGTAGTGTCGAAATAGCTTTAGGTGTACGAATACCGGCTACAACATCCTCACCTTGCGCATTTAATAAGTACTCACCAAACAATTTATTTTCGCCGCTAACCGGGTTACGTGTAAAGGCAACACCTGTACCACTATTGTCCCCACTATTACCGAAGACCATTTCTTGAATATTTACGGCTGTACCAATGTCATGAGGAATGTCATTTAAATCACGGTATATACGCGCACGATCATTATCCCAAGACTTAAAGACTGCTTCGATTGCTTCTTCTAATTGTTTTAAAGGTTCTTGTGGGAATGGTTTATACACTTCCTCGACATAAATCTCTTTAAATCGTTCACAAATCTCTTGTAAACCTTCAGCTGTAATGGCAGCATCATTCTCAAAGTTATGACGTGCTTTATAATCCTCAAAGTATGTATCAAATGATTGCATTGGCACGTTGTATACCACTTCACCAAACATTTGAAGTAAACGACGATAGCAATCATATGCAAAGCGTGCATCGCCTGTTTTATCAGCTAATTTTTTAACATTATCATCATTTAATCCTAAGTTCAGAATGGTATCCATCATACCAGGCATCGAAATTTTAGCACCACTACGCACAGACACAAGTAATAAATTGGCATCTGATGAGAAACGTTTACCAGTTCTCTCTGAAAATGCAGCAAGATGATCAATTAATTGTGTTTTCACTTCTGTTGATAATGATTTGCCTTGACGTAAATACTCAATACAAGCAGCAGTCGTAATCGTAAAGCCATCAGGTACAGGTAAACCTAATCGTTTCATTTCAGAAAGGTTGGCACCTTTACCACCGAGCAAATCCTTCATCGATTTTTGTCCTTCATCAAAAGCATAAATATATTTAGTCATTATAATGTCACCTCAATTGATTATTATGTCATACTAATTAATATTTAGTATGACATATAATCTATATAAATACAATTAAAAACATCATATTTATGTTAAAGGTTTATAAAAAAGACACAATTAAAGCGTTACATAGACATTTGAATACGTACCCTTATGTCTATTTCACACGTTTTAATTGTGTCATACTATTTATATAGTTATGGATTATTGGATATCATTTTGAAAATAATGTGTTACAAATGTCTTAAATGATGCCGCTACTTCTGTAAAATAATGAGCTTTTTTATATGCCAAACCAATCATGCGGTAACAACGTGCATTATCAATGGGTATCGCTACAATTTGCTCATCAAGTCCCCTTAAAGCTTGCTTAGGCGTAAATGAAACGCCAATATTCATCGCGACTAATTTTAAAATTGCACTCGAATCTTCAACTTCGATTTGATAATTTGGAACAATCCCTTCTTGTTCTAAAATGTAATCTATCCTATCCCTAAAACCATAACCTTCTATTTGACCGATTAATCGTTCGTCTTTAATCTGTTGTAAATTAATAGTGTCATATTGAGCGAATGGATGATCTTTACTAATTGTTAAATAAATGTCATCTTGAATGATAGGTTCCCAAATCACATCTTTATGTTCAATTTTAGATGACGATATTACAAAATCCACGCCATTATTTAATATTAATTGTGTAGCGCGTTCAGACACAGCTTGATACTGTTTCAACTTGATATTCGGATGTAGTGCCACATAGCTTTGAATGAGCGATGGCATTACATGTGGAAAGGTAATAGCAAACGAAACTTGACCACTTTCAACACCGATTAATTCTTTAATGATACGTTCACCTTCATTAAGCTCCCTAACTGCACTATTCACATAATTCAGCATTAATTCACCATAACGATTTAAATAGATTTGTCGTCCTTTTCGATCAAATAATGCTACCCCTAATTCATCCTCAATTGAAGCTATCGCTTTACTTAAGGCCGGTTGTGAAATATTTAATTGCTTAGCCGCTTCAGTCATATTATTCATTTTAGCCACAACTTTAAAATATTTCAGTTTAGTCATTTCCATATCTTACACCTCTTTTCATAACTTAAAGTTATAAAAATATAATTATTATGAATTATACATTATTTATTGCGGGTGCTACCATTAAATCGTAATGGCAATTATTTCAGCTTTGAAAAAGGGGGATCATTATGAGATTAGAAAATAAAGTTGCTTTAATTACTGGTTCTGGTGGTGGCATGGGCTTTGAAACAGCTAAACGTTTCGCCGAAGAAGGTGCAACAGTCATTATTTCAGACCTTAAGGAAGACATCGTTAATCAAGCCGTCGACACATTATCTAAAACGACAGATCAACATGTATATGGTTATGTTCTAGATGTTTCTAAAGAAGCGAGTGTCGAAGCAACCTTTAAACACATTAAACAGGACATTGGTAAATTAGATATTCTTATTAATTGCGCTGGTATTACTGGTGCAGATAAAACGACGGACCAACTCACAGAGGAAGAATGGGATCAAGTATTTGCTGTTGATGTAAAAGGCGTATTCTTCTGTACAAAACATGCGGTGCCTTTATTACGTGACAATGGTGGCGGTTCTATCGTCAACTTCTCATCTATTTTAGGATTAGTTGGTACTGATGAATTAACACCTTATGCAGCAGCAAAAGGTGCTGTAACAAACATGACACGTCAAGATGCCATCAGCTTTGGTAAAGATCATATTCGTGTTAACTCTGTACATCCAGGTACAATTTTAACACCTTTAGTGAAGAAATTAGGAGCTGAAACAGAAGGTGGCTTAGACGCTTATACTGCTAAAATGTCTGAACGTCATCCAATTGGCTATTTAGGTGAACCTATAGATGTCGCAAATGCTGTATTATTCTTAGCAAGTGACGAAGCACGCTTTATTACAGGCGCAGCATTAACGGTCGATGGTGGTTATACAGCGAGATAATCATTACGACCTATAACGCAAAATGTATACACCTCATCAAATGATTCGGTCATTTGATGAGGTGTCTTTTCATTCATTAAATATTCTATTATTTAAAGCCGTTTGCTTTATTATATTTCTCACGCTCTGCATCGCGTAATTCAACACGACGGATTTTACCCGAATTTGTTTTAGGTAGTGACGTTACAAATTCAATTGCACGTGGATATTTATACGGTGCAACTTCATTCTTCGCAAAGGTTTGCAATTCTTTAATTAGTTCATCATTGCCTTGATAGTTATCTTGTAAAATAACGAAAGCTTTAACGATATTACCTCGAATTTCATGAGGACTCGCAACAACAGCACACTCTTTTACTGCTGGGTGATTAGTTAAAGCATCTTCAACTTCAAATGGTCCAATTGTGTAACCTGAACTAATGATAATATCATCTCGGCGACCTTCAAACCAGAAATAGCCATCTTCATCAATATGTGCTAAATCCCCAGTAATATAATAGTCACCTGCTTGAGCTGCTTTTGTACGTTCTTCATCTTTATAATAGCCTTTAAATAAACCTGGGAAATCAAGCGGTAATGCAATATTACCTTTAACATTTGTTTCCACCTGTTGGCCTTCATCATCAACAATCGTAACACGACTGCCCGGAATTTCTTTCCCCATAGACCCTGGTCGTGATGTAGTGTCTTTCAAGAAACCAATCAATAATGTACTTTCAGTTTGACCATAACCATCACGAACTGTTAAATCAAAGTTATTGCGGAATTGTTCTACCACTTCACGATTTAATGGTTCTCCTGCTGATACTGCACTATGTAAGTGGTCTAAATTATAATCTTGTAAATGATCCAATTTCGCCATCATACGATATTCTGTTGGCGTACAACATAAGACGTTAATTTTAAAATCTTGTAATAATTCAAGATAACGTGAAGGGTTGAATTTACCGTTATAAACAAATGCTGTAGCACCTGATCCCATAATGGATAAGAATGGACTCCAAACCCATTTTTGCCAACCTGGCGCAGCAGTTGCCCACACTAAGTCATCTTCTCTAATGCATAACCAGTGTTCTGGCGCCATTTTCATATGTGCATAACCCCAACCATGAGAATGTGTAACAGCTTTAGGATTACCTGTTGTTCCAGACGTATACGATAGAATTGCTAGATCGTCTCTTGATGTACGCGTTATATCAAGTACATCACTTTGAGATGCTTTTTCGTCTTCGATGCTTGTCCAACCCGCTTCATGTCCATCAACAATAAATTTTGTTAATGTGTCATACTCTTTAATACCTTTAAATTCTTCGATGAAATCTGATTTGGCAATCACGGCTTTAATTTCACCATGTGTAATACGGTATTGTAAGTCTTTTGTTCTTAACATTTCCGAACTAGGTATAATCGCGATACCTAATTTTAGAGCAGCAAGATAAAGTTCATATGTCATGATTGCGCGTGGCATCATAATTAATACTTTATCGCCTTTTTGAAGTCCATGATTTAATAATACATGTCCTACTTTATTTGCATTTTTGATTAGTTCTGAATATGTCACTGTAATTGGTTCGTCTACCCCATTTTCATAAATGAGGGCTTTCTTAGATGTATTAGAAGCATGTTTCTCAATTTCAGAAACAATATTGTAAGTCTCTGGTGCCAATAAACTTGAATTATCCATTACTATACTCCCTTTCAGTTCGACCTTATTTATTATCTTATCAAACGCTTTAGTCCGATGAAATCAAAAGCATTTATGTAAACGTTTTAATCCTACGTTAATAAAAGAAAAAGATTAAGCACAGATGCCGAAAAATGACGACAAATGGCTTAATCTTTACATCTATATTAAAAAATATTGCTTAAATTTAATTTTGATTCTAAACCTGCTAACTCAATTCGCACATTATATGATAAATCACGATTTACAATGTCACGATCAACACCTTTGTCAGTGCCTCTATGTTTATGCGTTTGACTATATTCATTGGAATTTTGCCAATCATAAAATGCCTGACGTTCTTCCCATAAAGTTAAAATAATATAGTGTCGTCCTGCTACTTGCGGACGTAAAAATCTTAAAGCCTTAAATCCTGGTACATTTTGTAAATATTTAGGACGTTCTAAGAATTTCTTCTCAAATGCATCCCCCATACCTTCATTGACGTACAAATGATTTAAAACACAAAAAGAATCATTAGATAAATCATCAATTACCTCTAATACATCGTATTGATGTTCATCGTTATTTTTCTTTATTGAGATAATGTTGTCGCCCTTTTCTTCTACTACATATGTTTTATAACTGTCTTTTAAAATCATGATTCTTATCCTTCATTTCTAAACTAGCATTGAGCTACGATTTAATTTGTATATCTATATTCATTCGGTCATTATAATTGGCTTTGTTCATAAAGCGAGATAGATCGCTTCACGATTTCTAAAAATTCATGGTCCAATGTTGCAATTGTCGTAAAATAACTAAGTATATTATCAGAGATACGCTCATACTTAGGAAAATGTTGATCTTGACTAATCCAATGTGCAAGTTCTCCCAAAGGGGTTTGGTCACCAATAAATCCTTGCATAAACTCGTAAAAACTCATTATCTCACCCCAGTGTTTAGATATACGCTTATACTATCATGATACGTAGTATTACACTAGTACTGAAAAGCCAACACTTTTTGAAGTTTTGTTGGCTAAAGTGAAATAAAATTGGATTTATTTAGAAGTCAAATAATCTAACACAACTGCACCTACAGCTTCTGCTGCGACTAACATACTTTTCTCATCAATATTAAATTTAGGGTGATGATGAGGGTACACTTTACCATCTTGTGGCGCAGCACCTGAGTAAATAAATGTACTTGGTAAGGTTTTAGCATAAAATGCAAAATCTTCTGATGGGGGTTGTGCTTCACATTCTTCTACCCCTTTTACGTCATCTAAATCAGCATTTTTAATTGTTTCTGCTACATAATTCGTAAATTCAGGGTCATTATAGAGTGCAGGGTAATCTTTACTGAACTCAAAGTCACATTTAACACCGAATGTGGCTTCAAGACCTTCAACCATGCGTTGTAATTCTTCAGCAATGCGATCACGTGTAGCATCTGTTAGCGCACGAACGTCACCTTCAAGTTCAATTTTATCTTTAATCACATTAAATTGACCTTTACCATCAAATGAACCAATCGTTACAACGCCTGTTTCAAATGGGTTGAGTCGACGTGAAACAATCGTTTGCGCAGTTGTAACAAAGTTTGCACCAGCAACAATCGCATCATTGGCAGTGTGTGGTGATGAGCCATGACCTCCTTCACCTTGAATCGTTAATTTAAAGTATGAACGACCTGTTTGCACATTTTCAGGGCGGTAGAACACTTTACCAGGTTCCATATTAGTCATCACATGTGTACCAAGTACATGATCGACACCATCTAACACGCCATCTTCAATCATACCTTTGGCGCCACCTGGAGGCATTTCTTCAGCAGGTTGATGGATCACAATCACTTTACCATTTAATTGATCTTTCATTTCAATTAATGTTTCGGCCAAGATTAACATGTACGCTGTATGCGCATCATGTCCACATGCATGCATGACACCGTCATTTTTAGACGCAAATGATAAGCCTGTATCTTCTTGAATTGGTAAAGCATCAAAATCTGCTCGAATCGCAATCGTTTTTCCTGGTTTGCCGCTATCGATTGTCACTTTTACACCATTCTGGCCAACATTCGTTTCTACTTCACAATCTTTATCTTTATAAAATTCTGCGATATATTTCGGTGTTTCTGACTCTTGGAATGATAATTCTGGATGCTCATGTAAGTGTCTACGTATTTCAATCATCTTTTCCTCTTTATCTTGTAGACGTTTTACTAAATCTTTCGTCATTCTATCCACTCCTTTTTTCTCATTATATGCCTTTCTCCATTTTCAATGTTGCGCTACGGTTTCTTATAACTTAAATCATTTTTAATTTCACATCTCTGTATGGTCTTCTCTTCCCGAAAAAAAGAAGCATATGCAAATTCCAAAGAATTCTTGCATACGCTTCTATTTCATTAAATATCACTCTATGATTTAGATTGTTGTTTAGGAACACCTATGAGTATGACAATAAATGAAATGATTGCCATTAAAATGTTCAACCACAATCCTAACATGGCACCAAAATTAATATTAACCATGGCTGCACCTATACCATAAATCGTACCTGATAATGCGATACCAAACGCACCACCAAGTGAAGATGCCATTTTATAAATACCTGATGCTACACCTACTTTATCTTCAGGAGAATTTGAAATGGCAGTGTCTGTTGAAGGTGTCGCATAGAAACCAAGTCCTAAACCATATAATAAATAACCAATAACACAAACGACTACATACATTTGTGAAGATAGGAATGTAAATGAGATTAACAATATACCTACCATATTGAGTGCAGTACCTAGTAACATAGGTTTTCTTGCACCAACTTTTTGAAGGATTTTTTCACCAACACGAATCATCAATAATACTGTAATAAGATACGTAATTGAAAGTAATCCTGTATGGAATGTTGAAAAACCTAAACCTTGTTGTACAAATGTGTTCGCAACGATTAACGTACCAGCAACACCATTAAGCATAAAGTTAGAAATTGTAGCACTTGTATACGCTTTATTATTAAATAATTTAAAATCAATTAATGGATGATGCATTTTCATTTCTACACGTACAAAGATAATCGTTGAAATAATAAATACTGCAATTAACGCTAAAATGATTGGCGAGAATAACCCTAATTTAGCGCTTTGTGTAATCACCACATTAATACTTAACATCATAATGACAAACAATGTTAAACCTAAAAAGTCGAATCTTGTATTTGTTGTTTGATTCGATTTTGTTTCAGGTGTTCCTTTAATTAGAAGAATCGCTACAATCGCTACAATGATAGAAATAATATAAATCCAACGCCAACCAATTGCCGTTTCAATCATACCGCCAAATAGAGAAGCGAATCCTGAACCACCCCATGAACCAATCGACCAGAAACTTAACGCACGTTGTCGATCTGAACCTTGATAATACGTTTTAATAATCGCTAAGGTAGAAGGCATAATCGCCGCCGCTGATAACCCTTGAATGATACGTCCAAGAATTAACATTGAAGTAAATGGTGTCGCTATAATTAATAATGACCCAATAATACTCAATACTAAGCCAATATATGTCATTTTTACTCGGCCTAATTTATCAGCGAAACTACCCGCACCAACGACAAACATCCCGCTAAATAATGCCGTAATACTTATCGCAATACTCGTTGTACCAATACTGCTTGAAAATGAATGTTGTATGGTTGGTACTAAGTTAAGTAGTGATTGCGCAAATAACCAAAATGTAATTACTCCAAGTACAATACCTAATAAAAGTTTATTATTTCCAGTGAATTGTTGTTGTCTCATTTCCATAATGCTCTCTCCTTAACTTAAGTAGTCTAACACGACTGTCCCTACTGCCTCTGCAGCTACTAACATTGATGACTCATCAATTGTAAATTTTGGGTGGTGATGTGGATAAATTTTACCATCTTTTGGTGCAGCACCTGAATAAATAAATGTACTTGGTAATGTTGCTGCATAGAAAGCGAAGTCTTCTGATGGTGGTTGAGGTTCACAAACTTCAATACCTTTGATATCATCTGCATCCGCGTCTTGAATTGTTCGTGCAACATATTGTGTAAATTCAGGGTCATTATATAATGCTGGATAATCTTTTTTAAATTCGAAATCACACGTTACGCCAAATGTTGCTTCAAGACCTTCAACTAAGCGTCTTAATTCTTTTTCAATTGTGTCACGTGTGTCATCAGTTAACGCTCTAACATCACCTTCAAGTTCTACTGCATCTTTAATCACGTTAAATTGACCTTTGCCGTCAAATGAACCGATTGTAATCACGCCTGTTTCAAATGGGCTTAATCGTCGAGATACAATCGTTTGTACTTCCGTAACAAATTGAGCGCCTGCTACAATCGCATCATTAGCCATATGTGGTGAAGAGCCATGACCACCTGAACCTTGTACGTTTAATTTGAAGTAGGCACGTCCAGTTTGAACAAATCCTTCTCTATAGAAGACTTTACCGGCTTCCATCGTACTCATCACATGCGCACCTAACACGTGATCTACACCATCAAGTACGCCATCTTCAATCATGCCTTGTGCGCCACCTGGAGGCATTTCTTCTGCTGGTTGATGAATAATAATAACTTTACCTTTAAATTGATCTTTCATTTCTATTAACGTTTCACCTAGAATTAACATGTAAGCTGTGTGCGCATCATGACCACAAGCGTGCATCACGCCTTCATTTTTTGATGCGAATGGTAAACCTGTAGCTTCTTTAATTGGTAAAGCATCAAAATCTGCTCGAATCGCAATCGTTTTACCAGGTTTGCCACTATCTATCGTCACTTTAACACCATTAGGCCCTACATTCGTTTCTACTTCACAATCTTTATCTTTGTAGAAATCCGCGATATATTTTGGTGTTTCTTCTTCTTTGAATGATAACTCAGGATGTTCATGTAAATATCTTCTTATTTCAATCATACGTGCTTCTTTTTCTTGTAAAGTGTTAATTAATTGTTTATTCATAATTCATCTCTCCTCACCTATAATTGTATCGTTTATCTCTCAATTTAATAGTTAATTTATGTCCTCTTAGACACCAAATTGTTTGATTTTTTAATTTAAAAAGGAGAATGACAAAAATTAATGATACATTTTTGTCATTCTCCTAATTATACGTATTTATTTATTTCTATGATATGGATGGAGTTCGTCATTACTTTTAAATGATACGTTAGTGTTTGCGCTACTTCTACTTCTGAAATATCTAATCTAGGGTATGAAATACGGTTCACGTAATCAATCGTTTCTTGGTCCACACCATACGTTGTATTATGTTGTTGCCATACACGATATAACGCGCCATTCTCTTTATCTAACGTATAGTGTTTAACTTTATATAGACCACTTTGAAGGTCTTTAATTTCAAGTTTAAAGTTCCGTTTCTCCATTACATTAGGCTGTTCTGAAATTGTGTAATATGGATTATAATGATCTGCATCCCACACAACTATTTGAAGATGCGTATCATCCCCCACAACCATACATTCCTCATTGCGGAATCTCACATGAGATTGCAACATTCTAAAGAAATTACTTGTAAAGAATGCAGGTCGCTTGCCATCAAATTGATGATATAAATCAATTCCCATTAGACGGTGTTCATTCATGACACCATACTTTTGATGTAATTCATAGTTTAACCAGTAGCCTACTGTGCACACTTTCTCATTGATATCTAATAACTGTTTAAATATAATACCTGCTCTAAAATACTCGCCATTTGTCAAATTAGAATTGCCGGTTAAAGTATTCCAATTCAGCAACATAAGTGGAATCGCTTTATGATTGGCTGGAAGCCATTCGAGTAAGGCTTCTACTGTCTCGTTAATATGATTTTTCGCATATTGATACTGTATATCTTCAGACACTTCTAAATTAACGACGTCATTCTGATTGGCTTCAAACGCTAACATATGCACCTTTTCAGCGTGATCTTTAAATAATTGTTTCAAATTATTCTTATTATCACTAACGTCTTGGTCATGCACAATAAATTTCACGTTAGAAATATAATGTTTAAATACATCATATAATTGTACATATTGTTTCAACGCAATGGCATCTATAATCACTGATAGTTGCATGCTACTACTGCGTGTGGTCATATTTATAAAATGTTTAAGAATCTCTATCCAATGTGCACAATACGATTGAAATGCTGAAGCGCTACGTGGCGGTCTCAGACGAATACTCAAATGTATTTGATGATTCATTAGGAATAATAAACATTCATCTAACGTCATATATTGATGGCTATGCGGAATAATTTCATCTGATGTGACAACATGCTCTCTCCAAGCGTTATCGTTAACTAAATCTTGTACAAGAACCGTATCTAATCCAATTCTGTCTTTCACTTCTAATAACTGTTCTCTATAGCGATGTACCCGCAAATTAACAATACTCCCTATTTGAACGATATGGTTATATTTATTTAAGTGCCCAAGACTGTCATCTAACTGGATGTCAATTTCCTTTTGAGGTTCTGCTGATTGAATGACGACATCCATTTGATTATTCACAAACGACGATAAATATTGAATATACCGTCTGATACTTTGCTTATTCATTGGTTTGATATCCGATTGGTGGCTATCTTCAACATGATATTGCTTACGATAGTCACTTGGCGTCATGTGATACCATAATTTAAAGTTTTTAGCTAAAGATGTCGAATTGGAGAATCCATTTCCCAAAGCAACATCGGTAATTGAAATATCAGTGTATTTTAAATCATGTTCAGCATTTCTCGTTCTAACTTTATTAAGATAACTATTAAACGACGTTCCTAATTTCTTTGTGAATAAACGTGACGTATATGAACTAGATAAATTGATATAGTCTGCTAAATCATCTAAACCGATATGTTCCATATAATGTTGATTAATAAATTCTGAGGCAAGACTAGCAAAAACGTCATCTTTATTTTGCTCATGTATCATTTCTTGTCTTGACTGATACGGAATAAATTTCACTAGCATCTCGATTAATTGAATCATCATTTGATCCATATGCAGTTGATGAAACTTTCCTTTTCTTAAATAGGTAATGCCTATTTTAGCCAATAACGTTTTAATGTCATTATGTATTTTCTGAGATACCTCTTCAAAGTGAAAATAAATATTCTTATCTTCAATATAATGAGAGAAATACTTATTTGACAGTCGGAGTGACATATAGCTAACATCTGTATCATCTAGAATCAAAAAATTTTGATAGCTATTAATTAAAATTAAATCGCCAACGTGATATTGTCTATTTTGATTCTCACTTTGACAAGTAACATTGCCTTTTAATATTAAGTTCAATGATAAGTAATCAGAAGCGACATCTTCTTTTTTCGTGTCGAACGTGATTTCATAATTTGTATTCAAGAGGTCTTCATCCACCCTTCTAAACCACTTCTTCTTAACTATCATATCAAAATTCAATGGCTATGAAGATTGAAAACATGAGATGCGATACCGAACGGATTAAATAAGGTATTAAAAAGCAAATTGGGAGCGGAACAGAATTCATTTTGAATTCATCGTCCCGCTCCCTAAGTTATCTTCTTTTTCTCGTTTTTTTAGTATTAATATACTGTTTTACAATTAATGTTGATAATATGGATCAAATTCCATTGCACCAGCGTTCTCATCACTCACACCATGTTTATAATAATCAACATATTGTGGTTCTAATGGTTTTCTACCACGGATGATATCTGCTGCTTTTTCAGCAAGCATTAATACAGGTGCATGAATATTACCATTTGTTGTACGAGGCATTGCTGATGCATCAACAACACGTAAATTTTCCATACCATGAACTTTCATAGTTAATGGGTCTACAACTGACATTGGATCTGATGCAGGTCCCATTTTAGCACTACATGATGGATGCAATGCTGTTTCACCATCTTTACGTACCCAATCTAAGATTTCTTCATCTGTTTGTACGGATGGTCCTGGTGAAATTTCACCGCCATTGAATGGATCCATTGCTTTTTGCGCTAAGATATTTCTAGCTACTCGAATTGCTTCAACCCACTCTTGTTCGTCTTCTTTTGTTGAAAGGTAATTAAAGACAATACTTGGTTTTTCAAATGGGTCTTTTGATTTAATTTTTAAGCTACCACGTGAGTTTGAATACATTGGTCCTACGTGCACTTGATAACCATGTGCTACAGGTGCTTTTTGTCCGTCATATCTTACTGCAATCGGTAAGAAGTGGAACATTAAGTTTGGATAAGCAACTTGGTTGTTAGATCTTACGAAAGCACCACCTTCAAAGTGGTTTGATGCTGCAGCACCTTTACGTGCAAATATCCATTGTAAACCAATCCACGGCATACGTTTAACATCTAAGCTTGGTTGTAATGATACTGGTTCTTTACATTCATGTTGAATATATACTTCTAAGTGGTCTTCGAAGTTTTCTCCGACACCTGGTAAATGCATACGTGGTTCGATTCCTTTAGATTTCAAGAATTCTGCGTCACCAATACCTGATAATTGTAATAATTGAGGTGTATTGAACGCTCCACCAGATAATATAACTTCACCTGCATCAACCGTATGGTATCTACCATTACGTTTAAATGTTACACCTGTTGCTTTGTTACCATCGAAATGGATTTTAGTGACAAATGCACGTGTTTTAACAGTTAAATTTTTACGTTTCATTGCTGGGTGTAAGTAGGCTCTTGATGCTGATACACGACGTCCGTTATGCACTTGGCTATCGAAAGGTCCAAATCCTTCTTGTCTATAACCGTTAACGTCTTTTGTTTTGTGGTATCCTGCTTCTACCCCTGCATCAAAGAATGATTTAAATAATGGATTAGTTGCTGGACCACGTTTTAATTTAATTGGACCGTGATGACCTCTAAATTGGTCAAATGGTGTAGCACCGTATGTTTTCTCTAGACGTTTAAAGTATGGTAAGCAATGTGCATAGTCCCATGATTCCATACCTTCTGGTTCAGCCCAACCTTCATAGTCCATTGGGTTACCTCTTTGGTAAATCATACCGTTTATTGAACTAGAACCACCAAGAACTTTACCACGTGCATGGTCTACTTTACGTCCCATATGTGGTTCTTCTTCTGTTTGATAAATCCAATCGTAGAAACGATTACCTGATGGGAACATTAACGCTGCTGGCATTTGAATGAATAAATCCCAAGGATAGTCACTACGTCCTGCCTCTAATACTAATACATCTTTATCTTTATCTTCTGTTAAACGATTACCTAATACTGAACCGGCACTACCGCCACCAATAATGACGTAATCATATGATTTCTTTTTACTCATTATAAATTCGTCCTCCCTTAAATTGATTATGATGTCTTTATATTTCATGCTTTTAAGTTCGATACGTACAACTTTATAACTCAAATAAATAGAGTCGCATAGTTGATTTATATTACGACTCTATCGCTCTTGCATGGATTTGTTATTTGCTAAAGAAGTTAACTGGCTCAGGATTTGTATTCGTTAAAATGTGTTTACTAGTTAAATATTCTTCTAATCCTTCTTTACCTAGTTCACGTCCAATACCTGATTGTTTGTAACCACCCCATGGTGCTTGTGCGAAGTATGGATGGAAATCATTGATCCAAACTGTACCAAGTTTTAATTTATTGGCTACACGTTGTGCTTTACCGATATCTTTAGTGAAGACTGCACCTGCTAAACCATAAATAGAGTCATTAGCTAATTTAATTGCTTCTTCTTCACTATCAAATCCTTCAACAGTCACAACTGGACCAAACACTTCTTCTTGAACGATACGCATTGACGTATCACAATCAGTGATTACTGTTGGTTCAAAGAACAAGCCAGCTTGTAAATCTTCTCGTTCTGGGCGTTTACCACCAATTGCGATTGTAGCGCCATCTTCTTTTGCAATTTCCATGTAGTTTTCAATCTTACTGCGGTGTTCTGTAGAAATTACAGGTCCCATTTCAGTATCATCATCAAAACCATTACCAAGTTTGATTTTACCTACACGATCAATTAACGCCTTCTCAAAGTCGTCTTTAATATTGTTGTGTACTAAAATACGTGACCCTGCTGAACATACTTGACCTGCGTGGAAGTAACCACCATTCAAGGCTTGATCCACTGCAACTTCAAAGTCAGCATCATCAAAAATAATATTAGGATTCTTACCACCAAGTTCTAATGCAATGTTAGTAACATGATTAGCAGCATTCTTCATGATATGTTTACCTGTTTCAATGCCGCCTGTGAATGAAACTAAATCTACTTCTTCATGACCTGATAGTGTATCTCCGATTTCTTCACCACTACTTAATACTAAGTTGATAACACCTTTAGGGAAGCCAACTTCTTCCATCAATTCGAATACACGAATTGTAGTTAACGGTGTGATTTCACTTGGCTTCATAACAAGTGAGCATCCTGTTGCTAATGCTGGTGCAATCTTCCATGAAGCTTGAAGTAATGGATAATTCCAAGGTGTGATTTGTGTTACGACACCAACAGGTTCCTTAACGACCTTACTTTCAGTATTTGGAATTGGTGAATTGATGATTTCGCCACCATCTTTATCTGCTAATCCAGCGAAATAAGTAAATACATTGGCGATGTCATCCATATCTGCATATGATTCTCCTAATGTTTTACCAGTATCTAATGTTTCTAATTTAGCTAATTCATCACGATGCTCTGTAATTTTATCTGCAATCGCTCTTACTTTTTTACCTCTGACTTCACTTGTTTCTAATGACCACTCGGCATCTTCAAATGCGCGACGTGCTGCAAGTATTGCTCTTTCTGCATCTTCAGCAGTACCTTCTGCAACCGTAAAGATAACTTCTTGGTTATAAGGATTAATAATATCTCTTGTATTTTTATTTGAACTTTCTACCCATTCACCATCGATATACTGACGGTTAGACAATTTCTCTACAAGTTCCATCAAACGACCTCCGTTAAGTTTGTTAAATTTTTATTTAACGAATTTTACAGAACTAGATTATCATACTTTTCATAGCCTTGCAAACGATATAAAACGACACAACTTTTGAGATAGACTTGAAAATACAGTGTCAAAAGTGCTAATAATAAATATGCGATTTTGAAACTTTTCACCAAACACTTTATAATGATTTAGAATTGAAAAATGAACGTCTTCGTTTATTTCTCTTTAAAAAACTAATAAGTAACAATGGAGGTGCACCATGGCACGTTCAACGAATTATGACCAAAAAATTGAAGAAGCAAAAGATCTTGTTATCAATTCAATCGGTGAAACAATGGATTTGTATGGTACAAACCGTAGCGTCGGTAATCTATATGGCACAATGGTCTTTGAAGGCAGTATGACGCTTGATGAGATGCGTGAACATTTGCAAATGAGCAAGCCGAGCATGAGTGCTGGTGTCAAGAAACTACAAGAATTTGATATTGTGAAACAGCAATTCACTCGTGGCAGCAGAAAGCAACACTTCATTGCAGAGAAGAACTTCTTCCATTTTTTCCGAAACTTCTTTACACAAAAATGGGAACGTGAAGTTGACACGAACTTAGAAGCCGTTGAAAAAGCGCAATTATTGTTAGATGAAACATTAAAAAACGCTGACTTAGACGAAGCATCTAAAGCAGAAGTTGATAAAATCCAAGCACAATTGGATCATACAAAGCAATATTGTAAATGGCTTGAAAACTTAAGTAACGCGATTGAAAGTGGCCAAATCTTCGAACATTACCCAATTCCAGAAAAAGAAGATATTTAAAAAAGCTAGAAGATTTTCGAAAGTATGACACTTCGAAAATCTTCTAGCTTTTTATTATTTATAAGTTATCATCATGTGGTTCTTCTTTAACTTGAACAATACGTAATGAACGTCGTTCAATTTCTTTATGCTTATCTGCCCTTGTTTCCAGTTTAATCCGGTCTCTATTGAGCGTAATAATAAATGAAATCATCATAAAGATAAATATCACAATTAATGGCACACTCGCTAAGATAGATGCAGTTTTTAATACCTCAAGTGCACGTTCTCCCCCAACTAACATCAGTGAGAAAGGTAATAAACATAACGCAAATGCCCAAAATAGACGGTTGGCTTTTAATGGTTCGCCAACAACTTTTTTCTGTGATGCAGCAGCTAAAATATATGAACCTGAATCAAATGTTGTTGCTAAGAATAAGAAGGCAGAAATCAAGAATAATACAACAATCAATGTTGAGAATGGCAATTGATGCATTACTTGAATAATCGTCGCTTCAGTACCATGCGTATTTAAAAAGTTAATCACATTAAATTCGCCTGTAATCTGTAAGTACACTGCATAGTTACCAAAGATACCAAAGAACAATAGACAACCTAATGTACCATAAATAATCGTACCTAAAATAACTTCTTTAAGGCGTCGTCCTTTTGAAATACGCGCTATAAACAGACCGATAAATGGTGCATATACTAACCACCATGACCAATAGAATATCGTCCAATCTTGTGGGAAGTTAGTTTCTTTGCGTCCTTCAATTCCACCGAAAGGTTCCATCCAAGTAGCCATATGGAAGAAGTCTCTTAGCATATTACCAAAACTTGTAATTGTCGTTTCCATTATGAAAATGGTAGGACCCACGACAAACACAAAGCCTAGTAATAAGAATGATAACCATACGTTAACATCGCTTAATTTTTGAATTCCCTTTTTCAGACCAGAATAAGAACTTACTGCAAACACAACTGTGATCGTCAATAAGATAATTGAACGTACAACCATATTTTCGCCATCGATACCTGTCAATTTCTCAATACCTGCAGAAATCATAGGAACACCGAGGGCAAGTGATGTTGCAGCCCCGCCAAGTAGTCCGAAAATGAATAATATATCTACTAATTTACCTAAAAATTTATCTGTTTGTCCTTTAAGAACTGGACGACATGCTTGACTAATTTTGTAAATAGGTTGTTTCTTAACGAATACTAAATAACCAATAGGTAGTGCTGGTAAGACATAAATCGCCCATGCGATTGGTCCCCAATGGAACATACCATATTGCGTGGCATATGTAAGTGCTTCATCTGACATCGCTTTTGCACCATTTGGTGGTACTTGATAATAGAACGCCCACTCAATGACACCCCAATATAATATGTCTGATCCAATACCTGCACAGAATAACATAGACGCCCAACTGAAGTTATTAAATTCAGGTCTATCCGTTGCTTTTCCAAGCGTCACATTGCCGTAGCGTCCGAACGCAATATATAATACAAAGAATAAAATGGCTAATCCCATAAATAAATACACTGATCCAATTGAATTGGATATCGCACTGTTGATATCAGTAATTACTTTTTCACTGGCTTCCGGAAAAATCATCATCGGTGTAACAGCCACAAGTAATACGACTACCGTCCCTATAAAAGTCGGCCAATCCATAATTTTTTCTCGTTTCAATTATGTTCCTCCTCAAAATAGTTGTTTCGATAAAAATTAAAAACCACTTTCTTGTCACGGTTTATTCACATATTGACGATATCTAAAATTAAATAAAAATGCAAATTACATTCAAATTATACTTTTCAGTTTATTGAATAAATATATATTTCAGACATATTTTAAAGCTTTAGAAATTGCTATAACAACAGTGTTAAATTTAAACTTAACGTATTTAACAAATTTTATTTTGTATTATTTTTGCATAATCATACCCTTATAATGAATTTATATTTATTTAGCATTTTTTTAAATTTCTCATTTTACTCCTAAAAAAGACTACAAATCATCGAGCATGTCGCCCTAAAATTTGTAGTCTCTATATCTAAAATCCTAATATCGATTTTATTAAGAATCCAACTATAATTGATACGCCAATCGCAAAGAAGCCTGGAATAATGAAACTTGTCGCTCGTGTACGTCCAGTCTCATCTAAATTAACCGCAAATAATAACGTTGGTTGTGCCGGAATAACGAAGTTGACGTTAAGCGTTTGTACCATTGCAATAAAGTACATTGGTGGAACGCCCATACTCATAACAATTGGCACCATAATCGATGCGGTTGCAGTTTGAGAGATGACGATCATCGCCACTACAGCAACTAAGACAATGACTAACCAAGGTATAGATTGGATGGTTTGTCCGATATCGTCTTGGATGATTTTTAAGTTTTGGGGTGCGTTAAATACAGTTGCACCTAACCAGCCAGGTCCGAGTACTGCAAAGAGTGCACCAATAGCGGATTGTGCAATATGGGAAGACAAGATATCACTCGTATTAATCTTCATCATTAATAGATTAATAGCAACACTCAAATACATAAAGAACTGTACAATTTCTGTCATTGTTACGTTAACTTGTTCGCCATCGACGTTAAAGGCTGGCATTAAATTTGGAAAGATACCAAATGTTAATATTGCTGCCACACACAGTAAGAAGCTAACTACACCTAATTTAGTTTTAGTTGAAAATGATTGTTTAACAGATACTTCAGGTGTATGCGCCATTTCACTCGGCGTAACTGATGTCTTTCGACCAACAAACGTACAAAAGACACTTAACATTAGCATTGTAATAATCGCTGTAGGTAATACAATACTTAAATATTGTCCCATCGATATATGATAACCTGCCATTACCGAAATAATGTAGGCTGTTGCTGATGCTGCTGGACTACATAATAAAGCTAAATTAGCAGTCAATACAGAAGCAGTAAGCGGTCGCTTAGGTTGTATATTAGCCTTAACCGCAGTTTTGGCAATAATAGGTTCTAAGGATAACGCAATATTTGCTGTACCTACGCCAAACACAAATAAAAAGACAATCATTGGCGCTATAAAAATAATTGATCTTGGAAAGCGTTCAATCACTTTGGAAGCGAGAAAGACTAAATAGTCAATGCCTCCTGTAGCTTGCAAGGTACCACCAGCGATACCAATGGATAAAATAATTAATACTGCAGTAACAGGCGCTGAACCTGGGGGCAATTGAAAGCCAAAGATCATTATGAGTTGTGCCACAATGGCGAAGATACCACACCCTAATGCACCAGCCGCACGAAGCCCTAATAATATAGCTAGTATCATTATGATGATTTCTACTACAAACAGTAGCATGATGAAAGCTCCTAACTTTTCTGAAAATTATTGTGATTTTTTTAACATAAATAGTTTATCACTTGAAGATGTCAAAAGTATAGAATTGTAGATAATTTAAAATATTAAATGTAAATAAAATGTGAACTTACATTCTGACATACCCATTCCAATTAAATATTATCCCACTCTAAAAAACCTTGAAAGTATGCTCCTTCTAGCATCTTTCAAGGTCGATATTATCCATTATTTTGGATGGTCATCTTTGAGTGTTCCTTTTTTAATTGGGGCCGCTTCGTAATCACCCTCGATTTCTTTATCTTCAGTATGACCTTTAGCCATTTCTACATTTTTCTCAGTTTCTTTACGCTTTTCTTTTTTTGAACGCTTATCATACGCACGTTCTTCTAGTAATGATCCCCAAATAAGGCCACATATCACCGCAATCGTTACGATGATAATTAATGCTAATATAATCCATTTTATTACATCAAACGTCATCTTTAGTCACCCTCCTTTACGATTCACATATACAATCTAATATTAATTTCACTTATTATTATGTTTCCCGTTATACCTCCGCTTCAATCACACGATGCGCTATCTTGACATGCCTTTTTCCAAAAAGAAAAAAACCACGACGCCGTTAGATTAGGCATCGTGGTTAAAATGATTTCAAATTATGAAATGTAGTTATATGAACCAGCTTGGCTAGCTGAGATTGTACGTGATGATACTACACCAGGTCCACCGTTATAGTTCATTTCTGAAACTTTAACTGAACCGTCAGCGTTAACACTTTCAACGTATGCAACGTGACCGTATGCACCTTGAGACGTTTGCATTACTGCACCTGCTTTAGGTGTGTTGTTAACTGTATAGCCATCTGCAGCAGCTGCAGTTGCCCAGTTATTTGCGTTACCCCAAGTGCTACCAATTTTACCGCCTACTTTGTCATATACATAATACGTACATTGACCAGCAGTGTATAGGTTTGCACCGCCACTTGATTTACCTGATAATGCTGCACTACTTGAGCTTGTTGATTGAGTAGTTGGTGCGTTTTGAGTTGTTACTTTAACGTTGCGATCTGAAGTTGAATAGTTAGCACCTAAACCGCCACCAGCATTATTGTTTGCTGTGTAAGATTGTGTATTTTGGCTAGATTGATTGTTATTGTAGTTGTAATTGTAGTTATTGTATGATTGTGTATTGTTTACTGCTTGGTTGCCAGTGTATTGTTGACCACTTTGTTGCGCTTGAGCTGGGCTCCAGTTACCTTGCCATTGATAATGGTAATTACCTTGTTGGTCAATTGTGTATGTGTAACTGTATGAATATGGGTCATTAGGGTTATATCCATTATTATTTTCCGCTGCGTCTGCATCCTGATGTGCTAATCCAAATGTTGCAATACCTGCTGTTGCGATTGTAGCTGTAGCGATCTTTTTCATAATTAAATATCCTCCTAGAATGTTTAAAGCTTTTTATCTCGTGGCTACCTGCAATTGACATATTAGAAATTTTAAATCATTCAATTCAAAATGTTTTTAAGTAATTTTTTCTTCGTTAATTAACGACAAGACATACTCTAACAGACACACAAGGGTTTGTGTGGAATGTTAAGGCTTTGTAAATGAATCATAATAATTTTACTTCGTATGTAATAAACATAGACTTATATTACAACTTGTAAAACGCGCCTATACCAAGACTTATAGCACGTTAATCAACAGTGTATTCACACGCTTTGTAATTTATCTGATTATTTTAGACATGTTTTATTTCATGAAAAGTGGGAAGTATAAAGCGTTTTCTCATAATAGCGGGAAGCCATTTTAGAGTGGATGATATGTAATCATAAGCATTAGAAACATACTAAGATTAGCTGT
>NZ_JAESLA010000018.1:0-18457 GCF_017892405.1 Staphylococcus sp. GDY8P85P
GTCCAATTTATTATAGAGCCGGGATTAATGAAAAAATTGCTCATTATACTTGTTAAATTTATAAATTACTACATTTTTATCAATAAAGGAGTTTCATAATGAAAAAGTTTTTAGTTTTATTATTTAGTAGTTTATTAGTATTAGCTGCATGTGGCAACAACGATTCATCAAATAAAGATGATGCTAATAAAAAATCAGAATCAAGTTCTAGTAAAAAATCAAATGAGCCTAATAAAAAGAAAGAGAAATTAAAGGATCAAAAGAAAGAAGCAGCTTCAAATGAAGAGAAACAATACAGCCAAGAACAATCACAAACTCAACAAGAAAATACTAAAGAGCAATTTCAAACTCAACAACATAATGTCCAAAGCAATCAGCATGAGGTTAATACACAACAAAACAATCAATCCGAAAATTTTCAAACTAGCCAACAATTTCAGCAACCTGTAAATAGTGCAAGAGAGCAAGCATTAAATGAAGGTATAGATTTTAACAATCCCACTGATGAAGAAATAGAAAGAATGCGAGAATTAAGTAAAAACTCTCAATATGGATTGCAAGAACCTACTCAAGCGGGGCCTAATGAATAATAAAAATAAAGTAGGTACTATTAATGTCGTAAAATGTTCTCCCATTTTATAATACAAATTTATAACATAAAAAGCACAAAGATATTTAAACGTCTAACCTATCAAGTTAATTTTTAATTTTAACTTTAGTGGTTTAGTACATTTATATCTTTGTACTTTTTCGACTTAGTATTGATACAATTTTAATAAGACATTAATTTTAAGATATCTTCTTTTTCAATAGCGCCGAAATAATGATAGAAATCAAATTCTTCCATCGCTTCTTTAATATGATTATAGTCATGTAAGACGCCTATAAGAGCTTCTTCTAACTCCGTAACATCGCCTTCACCAAAGAAGTCACCGAAGATTCTAGCATGTTCAATTTTACCTTTTTTCACATCAAACTTAATTTGTACAAATCCTTTTTCAAATTTTTCATCGCGTTCAAAATTGTATTTAGGATTTCGACCATAATTCCATTCCCATGTGCGATATTTCTCGTTACTTAGCGCTTCAATATTCTTCCAATCTTCATCAGTTAATTTATATTCTTCGACTTCATGTTCACCGAAGATTGTTTTCAAGATGATTTGTTTAAAGTCATCAATAGAAATTGATTCTTCTAAGAATTCATCAATATTTGCGACACGTTTACGTACCGACTTAACACCCTTAGATTGAATCTTTTTAGGGTTAACTTTTAATGCGTTTTGTACTTCTCCCAAGTCACTATTTAACATTAATGTGCCATGACTAAACATTCTATCTTTAACTTTAACCATCGCATTTCCTGAAATTTTAGCTTGTCCAACTTGAATATCATTACGTCCCGTCATTTCTGCATCTACGCCCATTGATTGAAGTGCTTGTACAATTGGCTCTGTAAATTTTTTGAAATTATGGAAGCTATTACCATCATCGTCTGTAATAAAACTAAAGTTTAAATTACCTTGATCGTGATATACAGCACCACCACCTGAAATACGACGCACAACATGAATATTATGCTCATCCACATACTGTTTATTTACTTCTTCTATAGTGTTTTGATTTTTTCCAACAATAATTGACGGACCATTTACATAAAATAAAAAGTAGCTGTCGTCTGAAGGTAAGTGTTTTAACACATATTCTTCCATAGCAAGATTCATTGTAGGATCTGTAATATTATTATTACTTACAAATTTCATCTTTATCTCTCCTTTGTCTCACTCGTATATGCCCTTAATTAAGTTATGCCTTATATCTATTTATTTTGCCAATCATTTACTCAAATTTGACATTATTTTCATAATTAAAATATTATTTGCCAATTTTAGCATATATTTGTTTATTATTATGGTAATTTTTAGTACAATATAGTCTAGCTATGATTTTAGGAGGACTCGGTATGACTGTTGCAGAAGTAGGAAATATCGTAGAATTTTATGACGGTTTAAGAGGCCGTGTTGAGAAAATTAATGACAATTCAGTTATTGTAGACTTAACAATTATGGATAACTTCAATGAATTAGACTTACCTGAGAAAACGGTTATTAATCATAAACGATATACTATCGTTGAATAAGAAGGTATACATTAAAATGAAAAATATATCAAAAGCTTTAATTTGGTTTATAGCAAGTTTCATTGTATTCCATTTGATTTTATTTGTAATGTGGGGAGAACATCAAGAATATTGGTATTTATATACTGGTATTATGTTAATTGCAGGTATTAGTTATGTATTTTACCAACGAGACATTGAATCTAAACGCTTATTAACTTCTATTGGCGTTGGTATTGTTACGGGTGTTGTATTGGTTATTATACAATTAATCTTTTCATTGCTATCTCCACAAATTACTTATGCAGAACTCATTAAAGAATTATCAAGAACAGGTGTTTATTTCAAATGGCAAATGTTAGTAACATTAATTTTTGTTATACCTTGTCATGAGTTATATATGAGAACGATTTTACAAAAAGAATTAACGCGTTTTAAATTACCTACTTGGTTAATCATATTAATAACTGCATTATGTTCTAGTTCATTATTTATCTATTTAGACAAATGGTGGATTGTGGCGTTTATTTTCGTAGCTCAACTTATTTTATCATTGAGTTATCAATATACACGTCGCATCGTAACAACATCTTTAGGACAAATTGTTGCAATTATATTATTATTAATATTTCATGGATAAAAAACTTTTCTTAGTGTTTTAGCTAAGAAAAGTTTTTTTTGTAGTCATTTGCGTTTCAGCAACGTTTGATTATATAGAACTGATTTAATATTTAACTATAAAGTTAGCATCAACATTTAGATTGACATCAGATTGATTGAGTCTTGTAGCTATAAGTGTGCTCATTGGTTGATCACATGTAGAATGCAATGTTGATTCAGACTCTAAATATTGACGATAATTTCTATAGCAATAATCTGTCATCGTTACTCTATAGTGTTTATCTAATTCAAGCCCCTTTAATGTCACCCTGTTAAAGCGTGGTGCAGACATATCCACAATATAATCGAATCCTTGCCACATCGTACATCGTGTTTCATCAATAATTGTCATACTTAATTGTTTGTGTTCAAATTGAATATACGAGTACGTATATTCAATCATCTTTTTAATTTGATGACCTTTTAAAGTGATATCTATCGCTTTATCTGGATGTGGATAAGCGTTATATACATCTTCATTTGTAACAATGCCTTTTAATCCCTTTTCACCATTTTTAGGCACATTGGCACACGTAATTTCATTGTCAAAAGCCAAATGTAGACTGTCATGTAATAATTGGGTAAATGGGTGTGGTTTACTTAACAAATCTTCTAATCCATTAACTTCTAAATTAACTTTCTTATTAGAAACGATTTCCTTAGACCAATGTTCAAGTGCTTTTCGATCATAATACGTTGTTTCGAGTAATGCTTGATCTTCTGGATATTCACTTAAATTGATTACAGTAGATTGAATGTCTTCTTTTTCAAAAGAATTAGTGCGTTTTTTAAATTTAATCTTCACGTGTACCAACTCTTGCGCATTCTGTCCTGCTTGAACATATACAGTTTCAAAGTCATTTCCAATAATTGTTTGGTGTTGGTGTGCAGTGATCATCAAATCGATGACACCAATTTCTTTCATAATTTTTTCCGCTTCATGAGACCCTTTACTATGTCTAGTATTGGTTTGATTGATTTTATAGAGGCCTCCATGATATATCACGATTAAAAAGTCAGGATGTTCACTTTCATGAATATATCTAATCCATCGTTTTGCAGATAGTAAAGCTTTTTCAATACTGACAGCTTTCTCCATTTCAGCAAATTCATTTTTCATGAGCCCATCAGCAGTTAAGCCAACAATCGCGATTCTAACATTATCATACTCTTTGATGATATAAGGCGTTGAGAAGTATGGCTCTTTTGTGAGCGCAAACTCTATATTTGCAGATAACCATTGAAATCGAGATAATGAAACAGCTTTTGTTAGAAACGATAAACCAAATTTGAAATCATCTGGGCTTACACCGCTAGCATCATACTGCATCGCATTCATCAATTTAATCATTGGATGACGTTTGTATGGCGCCACAACTGCATAATAATGCGCAGCCATCGAGCCAGCAATACTGCCTCCACTATCTAATAAAATGACTTTATCATTATTGTCTCTCACATTTTTAACGTAAGTTCCTGCACGATAGATATTTGAACCAAAGTCTCCGTTCATAAAATGACTATGCATATCTGAAGTTGCTAAGATATCTATATTTATATGTTCATTTTTCTCCAATTTACACACCCCTTATTTAAAGATAGTTTAACATTTATTAAACTGCGGGTGCTATTTATTTCTAACCAAAAACTGGGACAGAACAAATTATCTTGAATTCGTTCTATCCCAGCTTGCTATAGATATATGTCTTATTCAAATTAATACCATAACGTTTTAAATGATTTAACTATTCAACTGAATATCTTAAACTTAGCCAATTTGTACACGTTCTTTAGGATAATGGTATTTATCAGGTTCTTTACGTCCAGCAATCATAATAATAAATGATATTAAACCAACACGACCAATGAACATTAAGATCATCAGTATTACTTTCGTAAGACCGCTAATATCATCTGTCACACCTAAAGATAAACCACATGTTCCAAATGCTGACATGACTTCAAAAAATACTTGTAGAAATGATAAATTAGTCTTTTCTGTTGCAAGAATAATAATCATACTTACAAATGTTAAAATTGATGCCATCGTAAAAACTGCAAATGAACGTTGAATATCAACCACATGTATTTCTCTATTGAAGACTTTTATCGCTGTCTTTTCAGTATTATTATTAAAGTTAATGACAAAGAGAATGAGTATCGCGAATGTTGTTGTACGTATACCACCACCAACTGAACTTGGCGATGAACCTATAAACATTAGAATACTCATGATAACGTTCGTTGCATCACTAAAGTTTGTAACATCAATTGTTTGTAATCCTGCACTACGTGTTGTTGCAGATTGAAATAGTGCGTAAAATAATGATTGATGCCAACTTAAACCTTTGAAAGCATGATGATGTTCTAAAGCTAAAATAGCTAAGACACCAAAGATAAATAGAAATAAATATGTACAAGTTGTGATTTTGGTAAATAATGAAAATCTAAAATGACTAACTCTGTTTCTAACATAGGCTCTAATTTCCAATAATACAGGAAAACCGATTGAACCTAATATAATGAGAAACATAACTATCGTTTGTACAAAATAATCTTTAGCATACGGGATTAAGGATTGACCTGTAATGTCTAATCCACCGTTTGTAGTAGCGGATACTGAAACAAATAATCCTTGCATGAGCGCATTTTTCAAATCAGGATTATCTCTATAGAAGTAAAATGCTAATAGCAATGCACCAATAAATTCAATAGTTAAGATTGTTTTAATGATCTCTAAAATTAACTTTACAGTTCCACTCATAGTATCCTTATTATTGTCTAACATGATCAATTGGCGTTCACGGATACCTATATGTTTACCTAATACGACCCACAACACTGTACCAATCGCCATGACACCAATACCGCCTATATTTAAGATGATTAGTATAATAATTTGGCCAAATGTTGAGTATGTATCTACAATGTTAACGGGAGACAGTCCAGTTACACTAATCCCTGATACAGCTACGAACAGTGTATCAATTGGACTAACATCTACACCTTGTTTGTGCACAAAAGGGAGATTTAGTAATAAGAAAGCGACAACTATGGCTATCAAATAATATAAAACTATCCCCTGTTGAGGACTAGATTTTTTAAGTAACTTACTAAAAATAGACACGCATTTGTCACCTCAACGTTATTTCAATTTTATTTTTATCTCTTGAGACTTACCTTCTCTATAAATTTTAGCCGACAATGTTTTTAAATCTTGTCTATGGCTAAAAATAGTTTGTCTATACTGTAAATTATTTTGAATTGATTTACTATCTAATTCTACAACTACATCACCAATTTTTAAACCTGATTTTTTACCTAATCCACCATCTTTCAATTTTTCTACTACAATTCCGCTTTGAACATCTTCAGGGACTTTAAATAATGCTCGTTCATATGGTAATAACTCTGAAACATTTTTAATGCCAATACCAGTATTAGGATATTGAATTTCACCTTTTTTCTCTAGTTCTGAAGCAATTGCACGTGCATCATCTATTGGAATAGCAAATCCCATACCTTCAATATTCGGCATGTTTATTTTTAGTGATACTACACCTACGAGTTCCCCATCTTGATTAACGACAGCACCTCCTGAATTACCAGGATTTACCGAAGCATCTATTTGAAATGTATTAATCAGTTCATCATTTTTATTATCTTTATCGAAATCGACCGGTACTGCTCTATTTAATCCAGAAATAATACCCTTTGTTACTGTATTTTTAAAATCATTGCCTAACGGATTACCCACAACTAAGATGGTTTCACCTAACTTCAATTGATTTGAACGACCGATTTTAATAGGTTGAACATTTTTGTTATTGATCGTTGCTTTAAGCACTGCAATATCTGACCACATATCTTTGCCAACTACTGTAGCCGTAGCTGCCTTATTATCATCATATGTAATGTTAACCTTATCGTTATTACCGACTATATGTGTATTCGTTAAAATAAAAAAGGTATCGCCTACAGCTTTGTAGACGACACCTGAACCAACTTCGTTATTTGAATTTGTATTTATATTTGTTTTATCAGTTGTTTGTGTTGTTGGATTCTTAGGTGTGTCGTTCTCAACTGTTACCACTGATTTTACAGCGGCATCTGCATTTTTCATTGTTGTTGTATATTTTGTGTTTTGATGACTACTTTGTTCAATACTACTATTTTGGTTAATTGTTGAAATAATTGCACTAATTAATATGATAATTAATATAATTGCAACTACGATAACAATTTTAAGCCAATGTAATGTTAAGAATGATTTTACTTTGTCCATCATATCATTATTATTAGACTTATCGTGTGCATGCTCACTTGCTTCTTCATGATTCGTTTGACTTGCATTATGACGTGTTGTATTACCATGTGCTGCACCTTCATCATCTTTATGCTCTTGATGAGATGTGGATACCTGTTTTGAAGCATGACGCTCATTCGTTGTTAGATCCTGTGCTTCTATCATTTCACTATCACGCATTTCTAAATCAGACGTAGTATTAGCTTCTGAGGCACCTTTTTCTCCTTTGTATGTGCTAACATCATCGCGTTGATGCGCGTCTTGTTTATTAACACTCGCATGCTGAGTTTTGCCTTTATTTTTTTCTACTCTACTATACTTAGGTTCTATATCACTTTGATTTGAAGATAGCTCATTTTCATCCTCATTTGTCTTATTACCTGTTTCAACTGTAGATTTTGATGCTATCGGTTTATTGTCTTTGTCCTCATTTTTAAGTTGTTGCTCCTCAGGCAATGTTAAATGATGTTCTTTTTCGTCTGCCGCATATTCAGATTCATTTTCAGAACGTAATTTGGCTAAATGTTGCTGTTGCTGAATTTCTTCTTGCGTCAATTTCTCAATTCTTGCTTTTCGCATGTTATCTTTAACACGTTCTTCATTAACTTTTGCTTGTTCTTGCTCTTTTTGTGCAAGTCTTTCACGCTGTGCTTTCTCACGTGCTAATCGTTCTTCACGCTCTTCGTTATGAAAATACTCGTGTCGTTTTCGACGATATTGTTCACGTGGTATTACGTGCTTTTTATCATTATCCAAAGGTGTCCACTCCTATCGATTCACTCACAATTTATTATGGTAACGTTGCATTATGTTTATATGGTTGTGGTTTTGTTTAATTTATTTATACATTAATTAAAGTTTAATATCATTATTGCCAATTGGCAATGAATTGAAGGTTCAAATCTGAATTTTTCTTACCATTTATATATATATATCATTCTATAAAAAATAAAAAAGCCTTTTAAATTTAATGGTTCTCATCAAATTTAAAAGACTCGAATGAAGCGTTTAAGCCAAATTATTTAGTTTTCTTTTTGTTACTACGTACTGATGTTAACCAACCTATAACAACTAATAGAATCATAACTGTCCAGAAAATAGCTTGCCATAATGTACTATGAGGGAAGTGTTCAGGTAAAATACCGATGTCTTCATGTGCAAGTACAATGACAACTAATTTAATACCTACCCATCCTACAATTGCAAAGGCAGCACCTTCTAAGCCAGGGTATTTGTTTAATAAGTCAACAAACCATGTAGCAGCAAAACGCATTAAAATAACACCGATCATGCCACCAATAAACATAACTGAGAATTGACCTAAGTCCATGCCACCAAAATGAATGCCAACTGTTGGTAATGTAACAGCAATAGCCATGGCAGCTAACATAGAATCAATAGCAAAAGCGATATCTGCAAATTCAACTTTTAACACAGTACCCCAGAATTGCATTGGTCCGACTTTCTTTTCAACACCATCATCGTCGAAATGATGATCATCACCTTCAGGTTGATCTTCGTGTTTTTTATGGAAAAATCGCCACAGATTTCTTATAGACATGAAAATTAAATATGCGGCACCCAGTGCTTGAATAAACCAGAAATTAGCGATAATACTAATTAAGAATAAGGCAAGAAAACGAAATACAAATGCACCTAGTAAACCATAAAATAAAGCTCTTTTACGTTGTTCAGGTGGTAAATGTTTAACCATAACGGCCATAACAACAGCATTATCAGCTGCTAATAGCCCTTCTAAAAATACAAGAACGAGAATTACCCACAAGTAAGGTAAAATTAAACTCGGATCCATAGTGGACAGCTCCTTTTTGTTTGAATACAAATAAAGAGACCTATGCTAAATAATAGCAAAGGTCTCACTTAGCAAATAATTGCCCACTTTACCGGAAGTCCATACTTCGTAATGACGATAAAGTGCTAATCATCAAATGTAATGATGATTCTCAAGTTACTCCCCTCTGACAAATTGTCATAGGTATTCATTTGTTAAGTGTATTATACACCATACTCCATATAAATAAACCATTTGCGTTCAATAAATTGTAAAATTTAAAGAACTGAAATCGTTGTTAGTACCCTTCTTTTTCAATCGTATGCTTATAAAAGACTATACAATTTAATTTCTGGGAATTTTTCTTCGAACCATCGTGTTGCAAATTCATTTTCGAATAAGAAGACAAAATTATCATATCTATCTTTTACTAATATTGAGCGAGATGTGTTCATTTTATCTTGAATATCATCTTCATTTTCAATCCAACGCGCAATTTTTCTACCGACAGGTTCCATTACAACATCAACATTATATTCATTTTTCATACGGTGTTCAAATACTTCAAATTGTAATTGTCCTACGGCACCTAAAATAATTTGATTCGTATGAAGCGTTTTATAGTATTGAATCGCACCCTCTTGAACAAGTTGTTCAATCCCTTTATGGAAATGTTTTTGTTTCATTACGTTTTTAGCTGAAACTTTCATAAATATTTCCGGAGTAAATTGTGGTAAGTCTTGGAAACTATACTTTTGTTTACCACCAACTAATGTGTCTCCAATTTGATAGTTACCTGTGTCATATAAACCAATGATATCTCCGGCTACGGCATGGTTCACTGTTTCTTTATCGTCAGCCATAAATGATGTTGAACGTGTGATTTTTTGCTTTTTATTCGTACGTTGTAAAGTTACGTCCATACCACGTTCAAATGCGCCACTTACGACACGCATAAATGCAATTCTGTCACGATGTTTAGGATCCATATTGGCTTGTATTTTGAAGATAAATCCAGAAAATTCATCATCGAAAGGACTTACTTCAACTTCTTCATTTGTTTGACGTGCATTCGGCATAGGTGCATGATCAACGTAGGCATTCAAGAAGTTTTGTACACCAAAGTTAGCTAAAGCTGACCCAAAGAATACCGGTGTCAGTTCACCATTCAATAGTGCATCATTATCAAAGTCTTCACCCGCTTCTTCTACGAGCATGAATTCTTCAATCGCTTGCGCAAATGCACTGTCATTACTAATGGGATGTGATTCTTGCAATTCATAATCATCATTTAAGTGTAAGACATTTTCTTCATCTCTAAAAGGTTCGATAGACTTTGAATCACGGTCAATAATACCAAAGAAATTTTGCCCCATACCAATTGGCCAATTCATAGGGTACGTATCGATGTTTAATGTTTCTTCAATCTCATCTAATAATTCAAATGGCTCTTTACCTACACGGTCTAATTTATTAATAAATGTAAAAATCGGAATACCTCTCATTTTACATACTTTAAATAATTTCAAGGTTTGCGGTTCAATACCTTTGGCGCAGTCAATAACCATTACCGCACTATCCACTGCCATTAATGTACGGTAAGTATCTTCTGAGAAGTCTTCGTGTCCTGGTGTATCTAGAATATTAATTTTGTAGTCATCATAATCAAATTGCATAACTGAACTTGTTACTGAGATTCCACGTTCTTGTTCGACTTTCATCCAGTCACTTGTTGCAAATTTCCCTGTTTTTTTACCTTTGACTGTACCCGCTTCTCTTATAGCACCACTAAAATATAATAACTTTTCAGTCAATGTCGTTTTACCAGCATCTGGGTGAGAGATGATGGCGAACGTCTTTCTTGATTCAACTTCTTCTTTTAAACTCATCTATTAATCTCCTTTAAAATCATTCACAATCCATTTTGTTAAATTTGAAGCAATATGTATCGCTGCTTCTTCATCTACAAATGCAAATAATTGCATTATCAATTCTTCTTTAATGTCGTCACTATTCATATGTACATCTAGTTCTATTGACCAAAATACATCAGGTATAGCTATCATAATTTGCTCTGTTGCTTCAATAATACATAGATATGCATTAACAATTTCACCATTAATAGTTAATTGTTTAATGTTCACCAGAGCCACCGCCAAATTTCTTGTATGCTGCTTCCAGTCCAATTAAATCATCTCTATGAGGTACCTTAACATGTCCAGGCATGATTTGATATGGTTCTCTTCCTTTAGAAGCTAATACGACTGTATCTCCTGGTTCGGCCACATCAATGGCGTGTCTAATACCTTCAGCTCTGTCCTCAAATTCAATGTAATGATCATGTGTAGCACCTTTAGCGAGTTCAGCTGTCAACATTTTAGGATCGTCATTAGCTGGATTATCTGGTGTGAATATAACATAATCTGCCCTACATGCTACTGCACCCATTTCAGGTGTCTTAGTTAAGTCACGTTCTCCAGCCATACCAATTAAAAAGATTAATTTCTGTTTTACGAAAGGTTTCACAGCATCTATTAATTTATTCATTCCATCCGCTGTATGTGCATAATCAATAATTAAATCTATCGGTAACGATGGATCAAGCACTTCTAAACGACCTTCAACTGGCTCTAAAGTTTCAACCACCTTAACAATATCTTCCATTGACGTACCCTTACTCCAAACAGCAATCATAGCAGCCATGATATTTGAAATATTAAATTTACCTACATATGGGGTTTTAACATTATAAGTACCAATAGGTGTTACAAAATCAAACTGAACACCTTGTAAAGATTCTTGAATATTGGTAGCCATAAATTGCGCATCGTGATCTATACCATACGTAAAAATTTCATATGGTGTCACTGACGCCAAGTACTCAGAGAATGCGTCATCATTGTTGACAATGGCATACTTCTCTTTCGATAAATCTTCTCCTAATTGACTAAATAATAATGACTTAGCGTGACCGTAAGCTTCCATTGTGCCATGGAAATCTAAATGATCTTGTGTCAAATTAGAGAATACCGCTACATCAAATTCAACGCCTCTTAATCTTCCTAATGATAAGCCGTGGCTAGATACTTCCATAGTCATAACTTCCGCATCTTCATCGACAGCTTGTTTAATCTTTTTAGTCAAAGAGACCGTTTCTGGTGTCGTGTTTGCACCTTTAGTTTTATATTCGTTGATTTGGAAACCATTCGTTCCTAAATATGCACTACCTATGCCTAATCCTCTATAAATGAGATGAATCATCGTAGCAATTGAAGTTTTACCATTTGTCCCTGTTACACCAATTGTCGTTAATTGATGGCTCGGATAGTCATATAATGTATGCGCTAATAAGCTAGCAACTCTTAATGTATCTGGTACAATAACTTGCGTTACGTTCCCGCTAATGTCTTGTTGTTGATTAACTACAATGACTTTTGCGCCTTGATCTACAACATTCTGACAAAATCTATGGCTATCAACCGTGTAACCTTTTGATGCGACGAATATACTTCCTTCACTTGCAGTACGTGAATCTGTAGTGATATCTGTAACATTTATATCTAAAGTACCTATTACTTGTTTTACTCGTATTTTTTCGAACAACTCATTCGCATTCAAAATGTATCGCTCCTTTTTTTACAATAAGTTTATTATACACGTTTTGAAGTTGTTGATAAATTTATAATCATTAAAATATTAGTTTTAACCTCACACCCAATATATGAATCAATAAAGTGAAGAAATTATTAATTAAGCGTTAATTATTTTAAAATTTCCTATATATATCACTACAATTCAATACATTTAAATATATTAGTGCTAGGATAGTGATATAAAGATGATGTTAACTTCGTTAGTATGCTATAATGCACTATAAATGAAATTTATACTGTTAATAAAGGGTATAAATATAATACGATAACTGAGTATCCGTATTTAATGCTATTATCGTTCGCATTAAATACGTTAATGCGTATTTTAAATTTAAATTAATGGAGGGTGACTATTAATGGTTACTCAAAATAAAAAGATATTGATTATTACCGGCTCATTTGGAAACGGACATTTACAGGTAACTCAAAGTGTTGTTAATCAACTTAACGAAATGAATTTGTCTCACCTATCAGTTATTGAGCATGACTTGTTTATGGAAGCACATCCAATTTTAACTTCTATTTGCAAAAAATGGTATATCAATAGCTTTAAATATTTTAGAAATATGTATAAGAACTTTTATTATAGTCGCCCTGATGAGTTAGATAAATGTTTTTATAAATATTATGGATTAAATAAATTGATTAATTTGTTGCTTAAAGAAAAGCCAGACTTAATCTTATTGACGTTCCCTACACCAGTAATGTCAGTGTTGACTGAGCAATTTAACATGAACATTCCAATTGCAACGGTTATGACAGATTATCGTTTGCAAAAAAACTGGATAACGCCTAATTCTCATCGATATTATGTCGCTACTGAAGATACTAAGCGTGATTTTATCAATGCAGGTATTCCAGCTTCTGATATCAAAGTAACTGGCATACCAATTTCTGATAAGTTCGAATCTGATATCGATAAAGTAGTTTGGTTACAAAAACATCACTTAAATCCTGATAAACCAACTATTTTAATGTCTGCAGGCGCATTTGGCGTTTCTAAAGGATTTGACTATATGATTGATAGTATCCTTAAGAAGAGTCCACAATCACAAATCGTGATGATTTGCGGACGTAGTAAAGCACTAAAACGTACTTTAGAAGCACAATTTAAGTCATATGATAACGTACTCATTCTAGGTTATACCAAACATATGAATGAATGGATGGCTTCAAGTCAACTTATGATTACAAAACCAGGTGGAATTACAATTTCTGAAGGTTTAACACGTAGTTTACCAATGATATTTTTAAATCCTGCACCAGGTCAAGAACTTGAAAACGCATTGTATTTCCAAGATAAATCATACGGAAAAATCGCAAACACACCTGAGGAAGCTATCGAAATCGTTTCTGACTTAACCAATCACGAAGAACGATTACAAGCTATGACTAATAAAATGACTGAAGAAAAAGTTAATCATTCAACTTATAGATTATGTACCGATTTACTAAATATCCTGGACACTTCATCACAACAACAGGAAATTTACGGAAAGGTACCTTTGTATGCCAAATTCTTCGTTAAGTAGTAAAGGAATTAGTAAAAACTTTAAGATAATGCTCGTTATTTTATTCTTAATGGAATTTGCAAGAGGTATGTATGTATTAAGTTACGTCAATTACTTACCAACCGTTACTTCGATTGCAGTAGCAGTAACATCAGCGGCATTATCAATTCACTTTATATCCGATGCAGCAACAAATTTTATCATTGGATTCCTCTTAAAAAAATTTGGTACTAAGCTAGTATTAACCCTTGGATTTTTATTAGCTTTTATGAGTTTATTCTTAGTCATTTGGTTTCCAGCTAACCCTATAGTAATCATTATTAGTGCAATCATGCTAGGTATCGCAGTTAGCCCTATATGGGTCATCATGTTATCAAGTGTAGAAGAAGCACAGCGTGGCAAACAAATGGGTTATGTCTACTTTTCTTGGTTGTTAGGTTTACTTGTTGGTTGGGCGTTTATGAATGTATTAGTTAAAATACATCCAACTCGATTTGCATTTATGATGTCACTCGTCGTAGTTATTGCATGGGTGTTGTATTATTTTGTTGACGTTAAATTAACAAATTATAATACGAAACCTGTAAGTGAACAATTAGGACAAATTGTCAATGTTATGAAGCGCCATTTGGTATTATTCCCGGGCATTTTGTTACAAGGTGCATCTATCTCAGCATTGTTACCTATACTACCAACATATGCGACTAAGGTAGTTGGTGTTAGTACAATTGAGTATACCGTTGCCATTGCTATCGGTGGCGCAGGTTGTGCGATTTCAATGCTATTCTTATCTAAAATTATCGATAAAAATAGTAAAGGATTTATGTATGCCGTTATTTTTGTAGGCTTTTTACTATTTACAGCATTTATCTTCGGTTTATCACTAGTAACCAATATTGTTGTTGTATGGATCGTAGCAATATTTATAGGATTAATGTATGGCATATTATTACCAGCATGGAATACATTTATGGCAGGACAAATTGACCCCGCTGAACAAGAGGAAACTTGGGGCGTCTTCAACAGCGTTCAAGGCTTTGGCTCTATGATTGGTCCCTTATTTGGTGGTTTAATTGCTCAATTTTCTAACGGGCTAAGTAATACATTTTACTTTTCTGCCGCGATTTTTTTAATATTGGCTATTTTCTACGGCATTTATTTTATTAAGCACCGAGGCAAAGTAAAACGTATTTAACATAAAACACTAAAAAATCTAGTTAACGTGCAAGCAATGTACGTTAACTAGATTTTATTTTGCTTATTATTATTTACAATTACGCTAATTTGAAAGTATCAATCACTTTCCATTTATCTTCTTCCTCGTCATAGCGTAACAATGAAAGTTCTTCAATATTTTCTTTAAGGTCTACCCCTACTAATTCTACTTGACCAAATATATCTTCAAATTCTTGGCTTGTTAAACCTTGAGCAATTGTAAAGTGCGGTACAAATGGATGTTCCGCTTCACCATGAAAATCTTCAGTATTAAATAAATTGAAAAGCTGTTCTAATTCGTCTGTTTTAGCAACTTTAAAATAAATCACATTGTTAGTTGGTTTAAAACTTGAAGCTTTTGTTGCATGCACTTCAACTGGTTTAAAACCTTCTAATCTTTTTTTAACTTCTTCTTTTACTGAATCTAATTCATCATCATTGATTTCAAAGTGTGACTTGATCGTGATATGAGGCATGATACGTGCATATTCAGTATCATAACGTTTACGATAACCGTTCACTTCATCTTGAAATGATTTTGACGGAATTAATGCTAATCCTATATTCATTTAAATTCCTCCTTTGTTTAACATATTACCATTATAGCAAAATTCTATATTTTACGTTATTAGTTAGCAGAATTTTTTGAAAAGGTTTACAATAATTAAATATTTCATTTCGCATCATCAAAAAATCATTGTACAAACTGACACTATACCCTTGATTCCCCTTTTCCTAATAAAACGAATTAAACTTCATCTGATGGTGCCGTTACTTCATCACCAAGAAAATACGTTAGTACATCTGGTAATAACGGCTTCCAAGATTTCCAATTATGCCCTCCTTCAAACTCTAAATAATGGTAGGTCACGCCCTTATCTTTAATCACATCTGCAAGCGCTCTATTCGGTGTTAAAAAGTTCGCACGTTCCCCCGTTGTTGGTAAGGCAAAATCTTCCTCTTCTAACCCAATCGCATGCCAAATAGATAATTCATTATACTGTAAGCAATGATTAAATTTATCTATAACTGTAGCATCTGAATGTGGGCTAAGCATTGCAATTTGACTGAATATGGTTGGATACGTTAATGCGGTTAATAGTGCTATACTGCCTGCAAGACTATCACCCATTAAAATTCTGGCGTTTCCTACTTTATATGTTGGAAACGTATTGTCAATAAATGGTAGCAACTCTTTACCTACGGCTTGTACCGTCTTCTGACTTCTACTTCCTTGTGGATGAAACTCTTCTCGACGCTTATCAACATCTTCATAATGGAAACCGACAATAATCGCGCGTTGAATTTCATCCTCTCTTCTTAAACGTTCATATTCGCGTTGAAGTCTTCCAAATCTTAAAAAATCTAACCCGTCAAAACAAATAATGACTTGATATTTGAATAGTTCAGAATAATCTTCAGGCAAATATACTGATAATGTAACATCTCTTTCTAAGATATGACTATGTAAGATATGTTTATTAATTTTGCCTGCTTTAAAATTCGACATGACATTGACGCCCCCTAAATAGAATATACTCATTGTATCAAGTTCACGATGACTTTTAAATCTCTGAAAAAAACAAATGTTTCATATTCATGAAATTTGGTAATTTAATCATAGTTATTAGGGAAAGAAGACGATTTAATACGGATAGGCTAGAATCTCCATTCCCCCAGCTTGCTTTGCTTGTTGAATTTCTTTGCGAAATTCTCTGTGCTGGGGCCCATCCCAGCTTGCTTTGCTTGTGGAATTTCTTTTCGAAATTCTCTGTGCTGGGGCCCACCCCAGCTTGCTTTGCTTGTGGAATTTCTTTTCGAAATTCTCTGTGCTGGGGCCCCACCGTATTTTAGTTTGAAAGTTGTGGTGTTGTTTTAGGTTTGTTGAAGGTTTGGTTTACGTATCTGAATTTAGGTGTGATGGATTTCTGTGTATTTCTTGCAGTTAAAATTTCCCTTTTTAACATGTCTTAATTGATATATACTTAATAAATAGTGAACAAATGAAAATAGGAGGACGTAAGCATATGCTTAACAAAGTTTGGTTTCGAACAGGTATTGCCCTAATTATCTTGTTCGTGCTAATTAAATTGTTTATGGAAGTACAAAGCGTGTTTGCACCTATTGTAACCATTATTGGTTCTGTGTTTCTTCCATTTATGATTAGCGGATTTTTATTTTATATCTGCTTACCTTTTCAAAATATTCTTGAAAAGTGGGGATTCCCACGTTGGGCAAGTATTACAACCATCTTTATTGGTTTAATTGCTATCATTGCAATCGTTGTCGCATTTATAGCACCAATCATTATTTCGAATGTGAACAGCTTAATTAAAGCGGCACCATCATTACAAAAAGAGGCTGAACAGATTGTTAATTTCTCACTTACTCAAATGGATAAACTTCCAAGTGACGTAACAGATAGAATTAATTCAGCTGTTAAATCAATGAGTGACAGTTTGACAGGTATTTTAGCCAACTCATTCTCTTACATTACGTCATTTATTTCAACTGTCTTCTTACTTATCATGGTACCGTTCTTCTTAATTTACATGTTAAAAGATCATGAAAAATTTATTCCTGCGCTTGCTAAATTTTTCAAAGGAGAGCGTAAAGTATTTGTAGTCGATTTAATGAAAGATTTAAACTTCACTTTAAAATCATACATTCAAGGACAAGTGACAGTAAGTGTTATCCTAGGGGTTATTTTATATATTGGTTATACAATTATAGGCTTACCTTACACACCTTTATTAGTACTATTTGCCGGTGTAGCTAACTTAATTCCTTTTTTAGGACCATGGTTATCTTTTGCACCTGCAGGCATACTAGGTATTATTGATGGCCCTACTACATTTATTTGGGTTTGTGTGGTGACATTAATCGCGCAACAACTTGAAGGTAACGTCATTACGCCGAATGTTATGGGTAAATCTTTGAGTATTCACCCACTTACTATCATTGTCGTTATTTTAGCTGCAGGAGATTTAGGTGGCTTTACACTTATTTTAATTGCCGTCCCTCTTTATGCAGTACTTAAGACCGTCGCAAGCAATGTCTTTAAATATCGTCAACGTATTATCGATAAAGCGAATAGCGACGTCAAAGATTAATTTGATACAAATGTATAATATATATTGGCTCTATAATAAAATGGACAGATGACAAAATTCATCAGTCCAATTTTTAAGTTTTGAATACA
>NZ_JAESLA010000019.1:0-4207 GCF_017892405.1 Staphylococcus sp. GDY8P85P
GCTAATCTTAGTATGTTTTTTGTGCTATTTAGAATGAGTCCTTAGCGCATATACAACAGCACTTTTAAAATAGTAAATGGAACATTTTTTGAAGTATCATTAATGCAACGATAACAATGATAATGCTTGATATTTTATTTAATATTATCAATAATCGACCGGACTTATCAAAGTGACCCACACTGCGTCCAGCAATTGCTAAAAAGATAAACCACAACCATGAAATACTAATCGTCGCTATAGTAAAAGCTATCTTTTCAGAACCGGTGTAGGCAGAGGCACTTGTACCAATCACTCCAATTGTATCCATAATTGCATGTGGATTAAGGAGTGAAACAGAAAGGGCGAAGCTTATTTGCTTAGCAGGTGAGATTCCCCTCTGATCATCTAAATGCGTACTTTGCTCATGCCACAATGACCATGCCATATATAGTAGAAATATTAATCCAATGATGTATACTACAATTTGGAGCAATGGAAATGACATAAGGATTAAAGATACACCTATGACAGCTAATACTATGAGTAAAGAATCACATAGTCCAGCCGTAATTACAGCAGGCAGTGCATGCCGAAATTTCGTTTGATTAGCACCTTGGTTAAAGACAAATATATTTTGGGCACCTAAAGGTAATATTAAGCCTATTGCCAATAAGAGCCCGTGTATAACAGCTTGTATCATTTTATACCCCGCATATAAGCAATTTTGAATCAACAAATTCTGAAAATTTAGAATATAAAACTCATTATAAAGGTCACATATGAAATGTCTAGAAAAATGTTAAGCAATTATGAAAAAGGGTTAGACAATATCATATAATAACCAATGTACATCAAAATAGTCATCACCAATTTTTGAAGATTTCGCTTCAAGTCCTAATGTTTCAAATCCTAAAGTTGAGAAAAAGATTTTACCGGTAATGTTATTAGACGTCACACATGTCATTAGTTTTTCGATGTTACGAGATTTGGCATGATCTAAAGCAGCTTTCATTAAATCTTGAAGTGTTGTTTCATCCTTCTTATCAAGAAAGAATAAATTCTCTAGCATGGCTTTATGGGAAGTTCCAACTTGTTTTAACTGACGTAATGTCACACATGCAACAAGTTTATCATCCTTGAATGCACCGATTATATTACAAAATGCTTCATCATCAGAAAGTATTTGATTCAGGTCATCATTAGAGATATTCTCGAGGTATACTTTATCCCATGAATAAGTGTGGGAATTGCTTGATAATAATTGAGTATAATATGCTAAGTCATTTTGTTTTAGTATACGAATCGTTGTCATTATGTCCTCCTATACCTATCATAGGTCACAGTTCTATAATCGCAAAATTTGTATGATTAATAGGTCAAGCTCAAAAAAATTGATGTAAAAACAATTTTATTATAAACTATTTGAGATTTAATATGTATAAATGTTTTATAAAGTTATTTATTTACTGTATTTATAGAATAACTTAAATCTGAAAATTTCACAAAAAAAGAAGACACAAAAATTCTAGAAAAAAGAATTTTTGTGTCTAAAACTAAGACAAGTGATTAAATTAATCATTTGTCTATTTATTTAAAATGCAATTATTCTACAACTTCCACATTTAAATCAACGTCGATATTACCACGTGTTGCTTTAGAATATGGACAGAATTCATGTGCATCTTGTAAATATTTTTCAGCGTCTTCTTGAGACAATACATTTTTTACTTTAGCATCGATTGCTACACTTAGTTTTGGACTTTCTGCATCAGGATCATCTTCAAGGCGTACAGTTAAAGTTACTTCTGGCTCAGCGCCACGCACTTTATTTTGTTTTAAGATAAGGTCAAATGCACCATTAAAGCATGAAGCGTAACCAGCTGCAAATAATTGTTCAGGGTTAGTTGCTTTTCCGTCCGCTTGTTGTGGTGGTAATACATCTACATTTATTGCATTATCGTCAGTGTTTACATGTCCTTTACGTCCACCAACGTTTGTTGCTTTTGTTTCATATTGAACTGCCATTATTATTACCTCCTAAATTCGTATACAATCATTATCTACCCATTTATAAAATATTAAATCATTAAATAGTAAATTAATCGATAAAGTAAGTTACTTGAGGTTGGAGATAGACTGACAATAGTTTAAAATAAATGCAAGTTTAATTTAGGAAGAAGGAAACTTTATGACTAACGTTGAAGTGGCTGCAACAGTAGCTCCGAATCAATTATTGGATACAGCAACACTAGATGATATTCAGGTCTTTAGTGAAGATATGGATATACTAGAATTACGAATTGATCAATGGAAACAACAACATCTTGAGTTACTTGAATCCAATCTCAAGCGTCTACAAGATATGAATTTGAGCGTTAAAGTTTTAGTAACATATCGTACGCTGTCACAAGGTGGCCAAGGTGAAATGTCGTATGAAAGCTACATGGCTTTATTGAACAACATTATCAAAGGTCATCATTGCCATATGATTGATATTGAATGGGATAGTGATTGTGATGTCAGTGCATACCGAGATTTAGTCAACTTAGCACATCAAAACAATAAACAAGTTGTCATTTCATATCACAATTTTGAAGAAACGCCTGAAACAGATATATTAAAATTTACTTATTATAAAATGAATCAATTCAATCCTGATTATGTCAAAATTGCTGTGATGCCTCATGGCAAAGAAGATGTGGTTACGTTACTTGAAGCAATGGCAGCAAGTGCAGATACATTAGATGCGAAAGTGATTGGTATTTCAATGTCTAGTACTGGTTTAGTGAGTAGAACTGCGCAAGGTGTATTTGGTGGTACAGTATCATATGGATGTTTAGGTGAACCTCAAGCGCCAGGACAAATACATATCAATCGTTTAAAACAGCAATTACTATTTTATGAGAATCATTAATAGACATTTGAAATTAAGTGGTAAAGGTTTTATAATTGAGAAGAATTATCAATAATAAGGGGCGATAATTGTGGAACTACAAGAAGCAATTGCTTCAAGAAGAAGTATTAAGAAATTCAAACATGATATGACTATAGATGACAATAAGCTTTATCAAGCGATTGAGAAAGCAGCAGATGCTCCAAATCATGGAATGCGAGAACCATGGAGAATTATCCATATAGCTAAGGATAGATTAGGGGAGATGAGTAGAGATGTTACGCATTTTGCTTTTCCAAATGACCCTGATAAACAAGAAGACCACTACCAGAATGTGACTAATTTGGGTGGCATGTTAGTACTCGTGCTTAAAACAGATCCAAGACAACGACAAAATCGCGAAAACTTCTTTGCGATGGGTGCATATGCTCAAAATTTAATGCTACTATTGCATGAACAAGGTATTGGTACATGTTGGAAGACACCACCTTATATTTTTGAACCTAAAGTTCGAAAAGTATTTGGTGTACAAGGAGACGAAATTATTGCTGGTTTCCTATATTTAACAGATTTAGAAGAAGTGCCACCAAAAGCACCACGTAAAAATAAACATTTAATTTCTAAGTATTAGAATGAACGGAGAGAGTGGGACAGAAGTAAAATAAATTCGTCGTCCCTCTTTAGGAAAGAGAATGTCTTGATAAAATTTTCTTCACTTGGGCACGGTGGCAATCATGACTAGGTTTGAATGAAATTGATTTAAGCGCATTTTCAAACCAGTGAGTTATTGCTAAAACGATAAGAGTCCGGGACATAAAGTTCTTGGATAAGTAAATAAAGACAATTTCTATTGAAATAATATAGAAATTGTCTTTTTTATAAATTTTTTGATTATTTTCAGCTCGTTGAGCTACTACTTTTCTTATATTAAGTGCCATTAATACAAAACCAAGTTCTCTTTTGACTTTATTGAGTCCTCGGACAGACATCCGAGTGAAACCCAAAATAGCCTTCATAAATCCAAAAATAGGTTCCACATCAATTTTTCTTTGACTGTAGATATTTTTTGTTTTTGGTTCTGAAAGCTTTTTGTTAATTTGGGATTTAAAATACGCCCAGTTATAATACTTCATTATTTTTTTGTTTGTTTTTGAATTGAAGTTCATACATTGATTTTTTAGAGGACATTCTGAACAATCATCACATTCATATAATTTGAAGTCTCGCTTGTAACCATACTTATCATGACGATAGGCATATCTTTTAAAACCTAGCCGTTTATTATTCGGTCAAATGAATTCGTCATTAATGTCGTCATAGTCCCAATTTTGA
>NZ_JAESLA010000002.1:0-5649 GCF_017892405.1 Staphylococcus sp. GDY8P85P
GTCCAATTTATTATAGAGCCATTATTATTTAGTAAAAGCCAACGTCGACACTTGTGTGAATTAGTGTTGACGTTGGTTATTTAGGATAAAAAATAGATTTATTTATTCTGCTTTATTTTTCTTAGTTAACCAACTAAAGGCTATAATCATTACGACAAAAACTTTTAAAATAAATTTCATTTTTGTTCACCTCAATACCTTAATACTACCATAATTGCTGAATTAATAGAAAAATGATGAGAATAACATATAAGTATAAATTATTTTAAGCGATTTATGATATTGATATAATAGATATATTAAAAAGTCTTTTTAGAGTAATAAAGAAGGATGATGATATATGCGTGTAGCTATAATTGGAATGGGTACGGCTGGTGTGAGTGTTTTAAGGCAGTTAGTCAAAAATGAAGCGTTTAAATATTTAGAGGTAGATGTCTATGATAATGAAAAGAATATGGGTCAAGGTGTGCCATTTCAAAATGACAGTAGTCAGTTACTCATCAATTTGCCAACAAAGCAGATGAGTTTAAATTTAGATGATGATGAAGAATTCTGGAATTGGTATCAAGAACAATCAGAGTTTAAATTTGATAATCCTAAGTACTTACCTCGATTTGTGTTTGGTCATTATATGAAATCTTATCTATCTAACTTTGACTTATTATTTGATAATCTTTCCGTTATCAAGCGTCCAGTTCGTGAAATTTTTACAAATTCAGAAATAGATGAGACGACATTAAAATATTATGTATGTACATCAGAAGATATGAGTGAATGGAAAGAATACGACTATATCTTCTTAACGACAGGTACTTTCGCTTATCATGATCCGTATCAATTAAAAGGTAAAAAAGGATATATTCAAACACCTTATCCTACATATAATACATTGGATGAAGTTTCAGAATCAGATGATATAGCCATAATTGGAACTGGATTAGCTAGTTTAGATGTTGTTAGGTATGTCGCTACACATCATCCTAAGTTGCCAATTACTATGACGAGTCGTTCAGCACATCTGCCAAGTGTAAGAGGGAATATGGTTGATATTGAATTCAAATATTTAACTAAACAAAAGTTTAATGAGCTAAAAGGAAAACATTTTGGAAATGTTCCATTAGAAATTGCTTTTGAATTATTTCAACAAGAATGTGAAGACCGTAATATAGAGTTAGATAAATTAATACATAGACGTACCGGTAATACAATTAAAGATTTACAATATGATCTCGAACGTGCAAATGAAATCGGAGTATTTCAAAGTTTGATTGAAAATGTTAAAGAGAATTTGAATTGGATATGGAATAGTTTCAGTCGAGAAGATCAGCAAGCCTTTGATAAGCGATTTTCGAAACATATTCAATTAAATTCAAATCCAATGCCACCACGTACAGCAGAATTAATTATTAAACTCATACGTAATCAATCACTTATTATTAAAAGAGGATTAGAGGATATTAAACATACAGATGACGGTTATTTATTAAAATTTAAAGATGAGCGACAACCTAAACCATATGATGTCATAATCAATTCAACTGGATCCAAAACACATTTGTCAGATTTAGATGATGAAGATCAGCTTATACTGAACCTTCAAAATCGACAAATCGTTCAGCCGCACCCAATGGGCGGTATTCAAATTATTCCAGAAACGAATCAAGTCATTAGCCCAAGATATGGAACATTAAATAATATGATTGCCATTGGACAAGTGACGAACGGTGTTAACAAGTTAAGAAATGGTGTAAAGATGATTGTTGATCAAGCAGTGAGTTCTGTCAACTATATGTACGACAATCAAAGTAAGTTTGATCACTTCGATGCTTAAAGTGCATGTTTACACTTAAAGGACTAAATTGCATCAATGGTTACACTGTTTAATATTATATAGCGTAGACGGTTTGTAATTTTTAAATAATAAGCGTATGATGATTAGTGTAGTAATCAAACTACATTAACTCTAATAATCACAATTTCATATGAATTCTTTCGGGGCGGGGTGCAATTCCCAACCGGCAGTAAATTAAGCCTGCGACCTGTCAAAGTATATGGTTAACTACTTTGATGGCTGATCTAGTGAAAGTCTAGAGCCGACAGTGAAAGTCTGGATGGGAGAAAGAATCGAGACGTCAATTTAAGTTTTAATGACGCTTATTTAGCATACACATTTAAGAAATGTTGTAAGCTTATTTGAACATATATTTAATTTCCCTATGCCTGTAATTGTTTTATTGGTATAGGGAATTTTTATTTTGAGGTGATGAATTGAGTTATTTTATGAATTATGCAATACAACTCGCACAAATGGTTGAAGGTCAAACGGGTGTTAACCCGCCAGTGGGTGCTATCGTAGTCAATAACGGTAGAATTGTCGGACTGGGTGCACATCTTAAACAAGGTGATAAACACGCGGAAGTACAAGCACTTGATATGGCTGGAGAAAATGCAAAAGGTGGAACGATTTACATTTCGTTAGAACCTTGTACGCACTTTGGCTCCACACCACCATGTGTGAATAAAATTATAGAATTTGGATTAAGTAAAGTTGTTTACGCTGTTAAAGATACAACATTACCTTCTGAAGGGGATGCTATATTAGAACAAGCTGGCATTGAAGTTGAATATCAATACTCTGAAGATGCAGCTGCGTTGTATCGTGACTTTTTCAAAGCTAAGTCAGAACAATTACCTGAAATCACGATGAAAGTGTCCGTATCATTAGATGGTAAACAGGCTACTGATATGGGTCAAAGCAAATGGATTACAAATTCAGATGTGAAACAAGATGTTTATCATTTAAGACATACACATGATGCTGTATTAACGGGTAATGGCACAATTATCGCTGACAATCCCCAATATACGACACGTATTCCAAACGGTAAACATCCAATTCGAATCGTTTTATCAAGAAGTGGCAACATTGACTTTACAAAGCAATTGTTCCAAGATTCTTCAAGCGAAGTATGGATATACACAGAAAATGAGCATCTAAAAAGTCCAAATTCAAACGTCAAAATAATCTATTTAACTGAATGTAATTTAAAAGATATTTTAAAAGATATTTATAAGCGAGGTATTGGTAAGTTATTAATAGAAGCTGGACCTCGTGTAACTTCAGAATTTCTCCAAACACATTTTATCAATCAACTTATTATTTATTACGCCCCGAAAATAATAGGTGGTTCTGGGAAAAATCAATTCTATCAAACGAATGATGTCATTGATTTAAACCACGCCACGCAATTTGAAATTATTTCTACTGAGTTAATTAATCAAAACTTAAAAATGATCTTGCGAAAGAAGTGACAACTCATGTTTACAGGTATCGTTGAAGAAATTGGTACTGTCAAAAATATTCGTACGCATCAATCAGTTAGAACACTGGATATTGCTTGTCAAACGATTGTAGAAGACATGCACATTGGTGATTCTATTAGTGTGAATGGTGCATGTCTAACGGTGATTGATTTTACAAGTAACTATTTTTCGGTACAAGTTATTAAAGGTACTGAAGATAAAACATACTTATCACAAATTAAGCAAAATGATGAAGTGAATTTAGAACGCGCAATGCCAGGAGATGGTCGCTTTGGAGGTCATTTCGTTTTAGGTCACGTCGATGATAAAGGTGTGATTACGCATGTAAACGAAACACCTAATTCAAGAATTGTTTCGATTAAAGCATCGCCAACGATTATTAAACAAATGGTTAAACAAGGCTCTATCACTGTAGATGGTGTAAGCTTAACTGTTTTCGATCTTCGAAATGATAGTTTTGATATTCATTTAATACCTGAAACGAGACGTTCAACGATTTTATCTTCAAAGCAAAAAGGAGATTCAGTTCATCTTGAAACGGATGTTCTTTTCAAATACGTTGAGCGAATGATGAGTAGAAATGAATCAGAACTTACATTAGATAAGCTGAAAGCATTTGGATTTTAGGAGGCGTAAGATTAAATGAAATTTGATGAGATAAAAGATGCACTAAATGCTTTACAACATGGTGAAAGTATTATTGTAGTGGACGATGAAGATCGTGAAAATGAAGGTGACCTGGTTGCTGTTACGCAATGGATGAATGATAATACCATCAATTTTATGGCAAAAGAAGGTAGAGGATTGATTTGTGCACCAATTAGTGAAGATATAGCTCAAAGATTAAATCTAACAACGATGGTTGAACATAATACGGATGACTTTGGAACGAATTTCACAGTTAGTGTCGATCATGTAACAACTTCAACTGGTATAAGTGCATTTGACCGAATGGCAACGGCACGTGCCTTAATTAATCCTGAATCTACACCGTCGGATTTTCATAAACCTGGTCACCTATTTCCACTCATTGCTAAGGAAAAGGGTGTATTAGAACGTACTGGTCATACTGAAGCGGCTGTAGATTTAGCCAAACTTACACAAGCTAAGCCAGCTGGTGTAATATGCGAAATTATGAACGAAGATGGCACTATGGCTAAAGGTGAACAACTTGAAGCATTTAAACAACGTCATGGCCTTAAAATGATTACAATTGAAAGTTTAGTTAAATACCAGAAGGACAAAAACGCTAATGTTGAATTGAAAGCAAAGGTAAATATGCCAACAGATTACGGTTCTTTTGAAATGTATGGATTTGAATCACCATTAACTAATGAAGAAATTGTTGTACTTGCTAAGGGGAAACCACGTGCGACTGAAAATGTACGTATTCACTCTGCTTGTTTAACAGGTGACATCTTCCATAGTCAAAGATGCGATTGTGGTGCGCAACTAGAAGCAGCAATGAAATATATTCATTCGCATGGTGGCTTAATTATCTATTTACCTCAAGAGGGTAGAGGGATAGGGTTAATAAATAAACTAAGAGCATATGAATTGATTGAACAGGGTCATGATACAGTAACAGCGAACTTAGCTTTAGGTTTTGATGAAGATTTGAGAGATTATCACATTGCAGCACAAATATTAAATTATTTTAATGTACAACAAGTGAACTTGTTAAGTAATAATCCCAAAAAATTTGAAGGTTTATCTGAATATGGTATTACAGTTGCGGATCGTACACCAATTATAGTGGCAGAAACTGAATATAACCATGAGTATATGAATACCAAAAAAATCAAAATGGGTCATTTAATTTAGGAGGAATAAATATGAACTTTGAAGGTAAATTAGTAGGTACAGATTTAAAAGTAGCAATTGTAGTAAGTCGTTTTAATGATTTTATTACCAATCGTCTATTAGATGGTGCGAAAGATACACTCGTACGGCATGGTGTTGAAGAGAGTAATATAGATGTTGCATATGTCCCTGGTGCATTTGAGATTCCATTAGTCTCAAAAAAACTTGCTCAAAAAGGTGCATATGACGCAATTATAACTTTAGGTTGTGTTATAAGAGGCGCAACATCTCATTATGATTATGTATGTAATGAGGTAGCTAAAGGTGTTTCTAAGGCAAATGACGTGAGTGATACACCAGTTATATTTGGTGTATTAACAACAGAAAGTATTGAACAAGCAGTTGAAAGAGCGGGTACTAAAGCAGGAAATAAAGGTGCCGAAGCGGCAGTGAGTGCGATTGAAATGGCTAATTTATTAAAACAGTTTTAATTTGAAATGATAGGGAGTGGGACAGAATTCT
>NZ_JAESLA010000002.1:5695-41611 GCF_017892405.1 Staphylococcus sp. GDY8P85P
TTGGGGCCCCGCCCGCAAGGGTGACTAGAGCTGAGAAAAGCTTGATTTAAGCGCCTTCTCAGTTCAGTCAGCTACTGCGAATTTGCAAAATAGCTTCATTATATTATTTTTGTCCCGGACTTATTGTTTTATAAGTTTAGTTACACCTGAAATTATAAAGGCTGCTCCAAGTCCTAAACTAGTGAAAAGGCCAATTTTCTTCAATGTTTTAGTTGAGACGAACTCTTGATATGCTAGTGCTAAATTTTGTGGACGCTCAGCTAATCTACGCATGAAATAACCAAACCAGTCATTACCATAGGGTACATAAATAGTGAAATGGTATCCTTGTCGTGCAATTTCTTCAGCTAATTCGCTACGGAATCCATATAACATTTGAAATTCGAATTGATCCTTATCGATATTATGTAATTTAACAAATTGTTTAACATGGTTAATTATTTGATCATCATGTGTAGCGATAGAAGTGAAATTTTTAGCATTTAAAAGTCGTTTTTCGATGATTTTTATGTAATTTTCATCAATTTCTTCTTTAGTTTGATAAGCGATTTGTTGATCCTCTTTGTAAGCACCTTTGACTAATCTTAAGCGTAAATTAGGATATTTATCAATTAAATCAACTGCATCATAAAGATAAGCTTGTATTACAGTACCAACGTTTCTGAATTCCCCTTTAAGACGATCTAGTACTTCAACGATTTGTTGTAAACTGTCATATTTTTCAGTGTCAATGTTAATGTGCATATTATTGAATTCATTAGCTTTAAGTAATATGTCTCTTAAATTGTTATAGGCTAATTCTGTATCAAATTCACCACCCAGTGAACTTAATTTTACTGACATATGGGCATCAACATTATAATCTTTAATGGCTTGCATAACTTCTAAAATTTCATTTTTTGATTGATTTGCTTCTTCAACCGTTCCAACAAATTCGCCTAGATTATCTACTGTAACAGCAATATTTGAATCGTTGAGTCTCTCGATTGTATCAATGAGTTGTTCGATTGTATTGCCAGCTACAACTTTGTTAGCACCCATTTTCGGACCTACTTTTTTGGCAGTTTCATTTAAATAAGTGCTATTTGATAATGCAATAAAAAAATTTTTGAAAAGTGACATATCCCATTCCTCCAAATTACATTAAACTAATAATTTAATATTAGTTTAGCATGAATATTACATAGTAGAAAGCGTTTTCAATTATCTGAATACTATAAAAAAGAGTATAATTACATTGTTGGACAATATTTATAATGAGATTGTGTCTCAGATTTACACCAGACTTAACAGATAATCTGATATAATACATTTATTGAAATATAAGTTAGAGAGGAATCATACATATGTGGAAATGGGAAACTGAACATGATGCTAAAGGTGTCGTTGTTATAGTGCATAATATCTTAGAGCATACTGGTAGATATGCTTATGTTATTACGATGTTAAGACGTAATGGTTATCACGTAATCATGGGTGATTTACCTGGCCAAGGTCAAACTTCTAGAGCGAGTAAAGGGCAACTCGAGCATTTTGATATTTACCATGAAACGCTGTTGGAATGGGTTAGAATCGCAAATGAATATAAAATTCCTACATTCGTTATGGGCGTCGGGCTAGGTGGATTGATATTATTAAATGTACTTGAAAAAACAGAATTGCCTATCGAGGGTATGTTACTCCTTTCTCCATTGTTAGAATTTAAAAGAAACAATAAAACGCGCAAAGATATGCTTATCTCTAATATTGGTAAAGGTTCTAAGGATGCACGCTTTAACTTGGGTATAGAATCTGAAGATTTAACACGAAATGATGAAGTAATCGATGAAACAAATCAAGATGGTTTAATGTTAAGAAAGGTAACTTATAAATGGTATAACATTGTTCTAGAAACAATGAAAGATACAGTACAACATTTGAAAGACATCCAATCAATGCCAACCTTACTCATGTATGGCACAGAAGATAAACTATTAGAATTGCGTTCTTTAGAAGAATTGAAAAATAAACTTAGCACGAATGAATTTTATTATAAAGTTTGGCAAGGGCTCTATCACGAGATTCATAATGAACCTGAACGTGATCAAGTGATGCGCTATGTTTTAACATTTTTAAATAATAGTGTGAATACAATGGGCTTTATTGTTAATGAAGAAGAAATTGAAGAAGTATAATATATTTGGCTAACCAATGATTTAATTTGTTGGTTAGCTTTTTTTAAACACCCAATTAAATATAATGCAATTGTTTGGTTTACTCAGTTAATTTAGTAATAGTAAGTTAATAACTTTTAAAGATAAGTGGAAATATAATATAATGTAAATAGTATATCATTAATAATTTAATTATATATTTGTCTATTAGAGTTTAAAATTTAAAGTATTTTAACATTTGCTTTAATGTAAGTTAATTTTTGGGAGTTATTATAAATTGTTTAATTACAATAGTGATAATTGGGTAAATATATAGTGACAGATAATTTAATCATTTTAAAATCAGAATGTGTACAATCGGTTAGGGAGGGAGCAGCATGAGTAATCAAGCAGGAGAGAATGTTTCAATGATATTACAGCTTGAAGAAGTCTGTAAGGAAATCAATTCAATTTTTAAAGTAATATATGAAACTTATGATTTAACTAAAGAAGAGGTTTTAATTTTACTTACTTTATGGGATAAAGGTCCTATGACGCTGAAAGAAATGGATAGTTACGTTAATATTAAGTCTTATAAACGTACCCGTACATATAATAAATTGGTTCACTCTGAATGGATTTTTAAAGAACGTCCTTTGGATGATGAACGTACTGTAATTATACATTTTAATGAAGCTAAACAAGAACAGAAAAATGAACTGTTAGATTTCATTACCGCAACTATAAAAAAACGATATGAAATATTAGAAAACAGTTTAAATTTATTAATGCGTGTTTAATTTATAAAATTTAAGTTTGGTGACGTATCGACTTATAATATAAGCGTGTTATATAAAAAATCCACTCCGTAAGTAATATTTTGGAGTGGATTTTCTGTATTCTTATTAAGAATGTTAGGTTTCTTGTTGGATGTTAAAGCTAACGTTTTTCAATGGCACAAATGAAGGGTGCATGATTCACTTGATTCATAAATTGATATTTAAGAATATGTGCTTTATTTTGATCGAATGCTTCTAAAAATGTTAATAAAGCGTCTCTCTCAATTTGACCTTCAGGGTGGCCGTGATAGATAACTAATACGATAATGCCTTCAACGCTTAAATAATCAAAGATGTGATTAATCGCGTTGATAGTAGTTTCTGGTTTCGTAACGATAGATTTATCTCCTTTAGGTAAATACCCAAGATTGAAGATGGCGGCATCAATATGACCTTTATAGTTAGAATCGATATGATGTTGCACATTCTCGTGGCCATCTTGAATGAGCGTTACATTATCGTATGTTTTTACCTTTTCATAAGTAGATTGAATAGCAGATGCTTGGATGTCAAATCCGTATACGTGACCCTCTGGAACTTGTTGCGCAAGGAATTTCGTGTCATTACCATTGCCACAAGTTGCATCAATGACGATGCTATGCGAATTAATGTGTTCAGTTATTAACGTTTTTGAAAAGGGGAGAATACGTTCTAATTTCATAATTTAACCTTTTTTTCAGTTTGATAATATTTACCTTGATATGATTCGCGTCTTGCTAATTCATTATCAATTTCATTTAAAACTTCCCATTTATTAACACTCCACATTGGACCAACCATTAAGTCGATAGGACCATCTCCAGTAATTCGATGTATAATCATTTCTGGAGGTAAAATCTCGAGTTGATCACAAACTAGATTGGTATAATCTTCTTGAGACATAAATTCAAGCATTCCTTTTTCATACTGTTTAACCATTGGCGTACCTTTTAATAAATGAAGTAAATGGATTTTAATACCTTGAACATCCATTTGTGCTACTTCACGAGCTGTTTCCATCATCATTTGATAGTCTTCTCCTGGTAATCCATTGATGATATGTGTACAAACATTAATATTGTGTTTTCTTAACTTTGCCACACCTTCATAATAAGTTTGCATATCATGTGCACGGTTAATCAAATCAGATGTTTCTTGATGGACAGTCTGTAAACCTAATTCTACCCATAAATAAGTACGTTCATTAAGCTCTGCTAAATAGTCTACAACGTCATCTGGTAAGCAGTCTGGTCGTGTTGCTATAGACAAACCAACAACGCCTTCTTCTTTAAGGACAGGCTCATATTTCTCTTTTAATACTTCTACTGGTGCATGCGTATTAGTGAAGGCTTGGAAATAAGCAATATATTTACCCTCACTCCATTTTTCGTGCATTCTATCTTTAATCTGTTGGAATTGAACTTCAATTGGATCAGCTCTATTACCGGCAAAGTCGCCACTTCCTGCTGCTGAACAAAATGTACAACCACCATGTGCAACTGTGCCATCACGGTTAGGACAATCAAATCCACCGTCCAACGCCACTTTAAAAATCTTTTGCCCAAATCTATTTTTTAAATGGTAATTCCATGTATGATATCGTTTATTTTCAAAGGCATACGGGAAATAGTTACCCATAACACATTTTCCTTTCTATCTAACTTAGTTCTAAGTAAAGATTTTAACATACTTTAATGTTATAGTGTTTAATGTGGTTCAACAAAAATATAAAGAGGGGACTAATAGTATGAATATACCTAGATCAGTATGGTGGCTAGTTATAGGTATGGCACTGAATATAACTGGCTCTAGCTTTTTATGGCCTTTAAACACAATTTATATGAAAGAAGAGCTGGGTAAGAGCCTGACAATTGCTGCGATTGTTCTAATGGTTAATTCATTTGGAATGGTAGTCGGAAATTTATTAGGGGGTTCATTATTCGATAAATTAGGCGGCTATCGAACAATTATGATTGGTACTGTTACTTGTTTAATAAGTACGACACTCTTGAACTTTTTCCATGGATGGCCATGGTATGCAGTTTGGTTAGTACTGTTAGGCTTTGGTGGAGGTATGATAGTTCCCGCAATATATGCAATGGCAGGTGCCGTTTGGCCTAATGGGGGAAGAACAACATTTAATGCTATCTACTTAGCTCAAAACATTGGTGTAGCAACGGGCGCAGCAATGGGTGGTTTCGTAGCTGAATTAAGTTTTAATTATATCTTCTTAGCTAACTTAATCATGTACGTCTTATTTGCAATTGTTGCAATAACGCAGTTCAATCTTGAGTATCATGCTAAATTACGAACACCCGACAGTATAGATATTCATAGTAAAGAAAATAAAAAACGGTTTATTGCACTATTATTATTATGTGTCATGTTTGCTATTTGTTGGATTGCTTATATTCAATGGGAAACAACAATTGCATCATTCACGCAAGAATTAAATATTTCAATGTCTCAATATAGCGTATTATGGACAGTGAATGGTATTATGATTTTAGTTGCGCAACCGTTAATAAGACCAGCGATTATTTTATTAAAAGGAAACTTAAAACATCAAATGTTTGTTGGAATTTTAATCTTTATGTTGTCATTCTTTGTTACTAGTTTTGCAGAACAATTTACTGTATTTCTAATCGGAATGATTATTTTAACGTTTGGTGAAATGTTTGTATGGCCTGCTGTTCCAACAATCGCTAACTATTTAGCACCAGAAGGTAAACAAGGTCAATATCAAGGTGTTGTCAATTCAGCATCAACTGTTGGTAAGGCATTTGGTCCGTTGATTGGTGGATTATTAGTAGATACGTTTAACATGAGTGCAATGTTTATCGGTATCATGCTTTTATTAATCATTGGAATTATTTTCCTTTCAATCTTTGATAAGGGTCTGCCTAAAAGAGAACAATCAAAACGTTCAGGACAGTAACTATATTTAAGTGCAAGTTGAAATAAATTAATAACTACTACTTGCAATTACTGCTTGAATCTCATAATATTAAAATGTATTGGAGTAGTAGCTTAAATACTTTTCATCAGAGAGCTAGTGGTGGTGAGAACTAGTGTTAAGAATTAAGTGAACTTACCGTTAAATAATTAAATTTAAAACATCTCTTACTATTATAAAGTGCACATAATATGTGAATTAGGGTGGTACCGCGGCTATTCGTCGTCCCTATCATAAATAATAGTTAGAGATGTTTTTTTATTTATAGGAGGAAATAGATTTGGGATATAATCATAAGGAAATTGAGAAAAAGTGGCAAAACTATTGGGCAGACAACAAGACTTTTAAAACAAGTGATAACTTAGGTCAAAAGAAATTTTATGCGTTAGATATGTTCCCGTATCCATCAGGAGCAGGTTTACATGTCGGACACCCTGAAGGTTATACAGCTACGGATATTGTTTCTAGATATAAACGTATGCAAGGTTATAACGTTCTTCATCCAATGGGATGGGATGCGTTTGGTTTACCGGCAGAGCAATATGCTTTAGATACTGGTAATGACCCTAGAGAATTTACACAACAAAATATTCAAACGTTTAAACGTCAAATTCAAGAATTAGGATTTAGTTATGATTGGGATAGAGAAGTTAATACGACAGATCCTGAGTATTATAAATGGACGCAATGGATTTTCATTCAACTTTACAATAAAGGATTAGCCTATGTTGATGAAGTAGCCGTTAACTGGTGTCCAGCATTAGGTACTGTATTATCTAATGAAGAAGTAGTAGACGGTGTATCTGAACGTGGAGGACATCCTGTTTATAGACGTCCAATGAAACAATGGGTATTAAAAATTACGGAATATGCTGATCGTTTATTAGAAGACTTAGACGAACTGGATTGGCCTGAATCTATTAAAGATATGCAACGTAATTGGATTGGCCGATCTGAAGGTGCAAGCGTATCTTTTAAAGTAGATAACAGTGATGAAAGTATTGATGTGTTTACTACAAGACCGGACACAATTTATGGTACGACTTTCCTAGTATTAAGTCCTGAACACGCTTTAGTAAATAAAATTACATCTGCCGATAAACTTGAAACGGTTAAACAATATCAAGAAGAAGCTTCAAAGAAATCCGATTTAGAACGTACAGATTTAGCTAAAGATAAATCAGGTGTGTTTACGGGTGCTTACGCTATCAATCCGTTATCAGGTGAGACATTACCAATTTGGATTGCAGATTATGTACTATCTAGTTATGGCACAGGCGCAGTCATGGCTGTACCTGCGCATGATGAACGTGATTATGAATTTGCGTCTAAATTTAATTTACCAATTAACGAAGTGATTGCTGGTGGAGATATTCAAAAAGAAGCATACACAGGTGTTGGTGAACATATTAATTCAGGTGAATTAAATGGCTTAGATAATGAAGCGGCGATTTCTAAAGCAATTGAATTATTAGTCGCTAAAGGTGCAGGCGAAAAGAAAGTAAACTACAAACTAAGAGATTGGCTATTTAGTAGACAACGTTATTGGGGTGAACCTATTCCAGTTATACACTGGGAAGACGGCACTATGACTACAGTACCTGAAGATGAATTACCTTTATTACTTCCAGAAACAGATGAAATTAAACCTTCAGGAACTGGAGAATCTCCATTAGCTAATATTGATGAATTCGTAAATGTCGTTGATGAGAAAACTGGCATGAAAGGTCGTCGTGAAACGAATACAATGCCACAATGGGCAGGAAGCTGTTGGTATTATTTAAGATATATCGATCCTCATAATAGTAAGATGTTAGCTGATCCAGAAAAATTAAAACACTGGTTGCCAGTTGATTTATACATTGGTGGAGTTGAACACGCAGTACTACACTTATTATATGCAAGATTTTGGCATAAAGTTTTATTTGACTTAGGTGTGGTTCCAACTAAAGAACCTTTCCAAAAATTATATAATCAAGGTATGATTCTTGGTGAAGGTAATGAGAAAATGAGTAAGTCAAAAGGCAACGTAGTTAACCCAGATGATATTGTAAATTCTCATGGTGCTGATACATTACGTTTATATGAAATGTTTATGGGACCATTAGATGCTGCGATTGCATGGAGTGAAAATGGACTTGACGGTTCTAGACGTTTCTTAGATCGTGTATGGCGATTATTCATTAATGAAGATGGTTCATTAACAGATAAAGTAGTTGAAAACAATGATACTAAATTAGATAAAGTATTTAACCAAACTGTTAAAAAGGTAACAGAAGATTTTAATTCATTGAACTTTAACACAGCTATTAGCCAATTGATGGTATTTATTAACGAGTGCTATAAATCAGAAGCTATTTATAAACCATATGCAGAAGGTTTCATTAAAATGTTAGCACCAATTGCGCCTCATATTGGTGAAGAATTATGGAACAGAATGGGTAATGATGATACGATTACTTACCAACCTTGGCCAACTTATGATGAATCATTATTAGTTGATGCAGAAGTAGAAATTGTTGTCCAAGTTAACGGTAAAGTTAGAGCCAAAATGAATATTCCTAAAGACACGTCTAAAGATGAGATGGAAGCATTAGCATTACAAGACCAAAATGTTAAACTATCTATAGAGGGTAAAGACATTAAAAAAGTGATTGCTGTGCCTCAAAAATTAGTGAATATTGTTGCTAAATAATAATTAAAAGGAGTTTTAATAATGGAATCTATTACAGTAGATCAATTAAAAGAGAAAGTATTAGAATCTAATCCAGTTAACATTGTAGATGTTAGAACTGACGAAGAAACTGCAATGGGAGTTATACCTGGGGCTAAAACAATTCCAATGGATCAAATTCCTGATAACCTAAATTATTTTAATGACAAAGACACATACTATATTATCTGTGCAGCTGGAATGCGTAGTGCTAAGGTAGTTAAATACTTAGAAGACCATGATATTCATGCTATTAATGTAGAAGGTGGTATGAACGAATGGGGCACTGAAGGTACAGAAATAAATAGTATTTAATCATGCATAAGCGACTGACAAATTCAAATGTCAGTCGCTTTTTTAATTTTTAAGAGGAATAAATTATATTTTATAAAATATTTATCATAATAATTTAAAATACACTAGCGTACAACAATTAATAATGATAGAATTATTTCGGAAGTGGTCGCATAGTGATAAAACTATGAAATGACTTAAACATTAAATAACAGGCAGCAAGATTAGACTTCAAGGAGGATATTTAATGAATCTATTTAAAAAACAAAAATTTAGTCTACGTAAATTTACTGTAGGTACGTTTTCAACGGTAATTGCTACTTTAGCATTTATTACTCATACAGGGCATGCTGCAGAACTCGATAAACATGAACAGACTGCGCAACACGTACCAACTGATTCTAACACTACAGGAGATTTAGCTCATGTAGCATCAACAGCGAATAATTCACAAACTTCAGCTGAAGTTAACAAATCAGTAGATCAAAAAAATGAAAGTCAAACAAGTAATACACAAAGTGGTACTGATGTTACTACTGCAAACAATCAATCTTCTACACAAAGTGTTGCTTCAACGAAAGAAGCAAATAATGAGACTTCAACTTCAAATAATGTTGATAATAATCAACCAACTTTAAGCAAAGCATCGGACTCGAAAGATAAAGCTTCAGAAAATCATCATAAGCGCGTAAAAAGAGATGTAACAGATAGAGCTACGAATTTAAATGAATCAAGCGATCCAATGGCAATTAATGAAACAAATTCAGGACAAGTGATCAATGGTAATTTCACCGATACTAGTGCAGGTGCTGAAATACCTACTGTAGCTACTGAATCAGCAATGGATGCTGCAAGCACAATTCCTGGTTGGAAAGTTGTTAATAGTCAACAAACTCAAATTCCACTCATCTGGGGACCTAAAGCATTACCTTCATATACGTATATTACATTTGATAAAACAGAAAATAAAATCGGTGCTGTGTTATCTAAATATAGTGATAACTTATCTGCCGGTGTAGCTGACAATAGCGTTGGGCCCATTTATCAAGATATCGATGTGACACCTGGATCTGAATTACAATTTCATTTTTTAGGTACTTCTATAAACAATATTTCAGGGTTTAACAGTGCACGTTTGTATGTTTATGATGGCAATAATCCTTCAAAATTATTATATAAAGGTACGCCTAAAACGAGTAATCAAAAATTTGGTATTTTTAAAGGTGTATTTAATGTACCTGACGATATTTCAAAAATTAGAATTCAATTTGAATCAGCAGAAAACCAGAGTCATGATTCATACAGTGGTCATCGTTTATTAAAAGGGGCAAACAACTTTGGTGGCGGTGTAGTAGCTGATGTTAGTGTTAATACAGGTGCATATTTAAAAACAAGTGCAACTGAAACAGAATATCAAGCAAATTCTACCTCAGAAAATTCACCTAATGTGAATGCAAAATTAACATTTAGTATTGAGAATAAAGGACACTCAAGCTCTAATAAAACACAATACAAAGTTACGTTACCTGAAGATGTGTCATTTGTTTCTGCAGAAAACGCAACTGGTACATTTGATGAAGATTCAAGAGAACTTACGCTTGATATTGATCCTATTCAAGCTGGAACAACTACAGACGTATCATATACATTATCATTGCCAACTTCAGTACCAATTAAAAAAGATTTCAATGGTAATCTAACGTATTATACTGAAGGAATAAATATGAATCGTAGAAATGGCTCAAAAGATTTTTCTACTCAAGGAGACACAAACTATCTAAAATATGGTGGTTCTAACGAGTTTGTTTTATCTGAGAGTGATCAAAGACAAGGTACTACAGCTGTACCGACACAATCAGTTACTGTAAATATGTACAAAGATGCACTTAATAATAAAGTGACTGAAATTGAATCGGAATTAGGGAGAGCTAGTCAAAGCGATTACAATGATGAAGCTTGGAATAATTTACAAACTGCACTTACAAACGCTAAAGTAGTAGGATCTGAAACTGATTCAACACCTATTACAGATAGAAAAAGTCAAGAAGAAATTAACAACTTACTTTTAGCATTAGAAAAAGCTAAAGCCAAATTTGATATTGATAAAGTTGCAAAGGCAAGAGAAAGTTTTATCAATAGTAACACCCAAGCTACTACAGAAGAAAAGCAAACAGCAGTGAATAAAGTGCGTGCGAGATATAAAGAGAAATCAAAAGAAATTGACAAATTAAATAATAACGACGCTATTCCTACTCTAAAAGAGGGTGGTATATCACAAATTAATAGCATTAACGTCGTTGCTACTAAAAAAGTAGAAGCAAAAAAAGCAATAGAAGCAGAATTAACCAATCGCAAAGTATATATCGATAGTCATTTTGATGCAACAGAAGAAGAAAAGAACGTTGCAATGGCTAAGGCAACAGAAGAAGCGAATAAAGCCAAAGCCTTAGTCGATCAAGCTACGTCTAATTCTGAAGTAGATGAAGCAAAAACAAATGGTATAGCTACTATCGATACGGTTGAAGTAGATGTTATTAAAAAAGCAAATGCTAGAAGAGCTATTCAAGAAGCAGCAGAAGCAAAAAAAGCGTTAATTAATCAAAATAATGAAGCAACCAAAGAAGAAAAAGATGCGGCTAATCAAAAAGTAGACGATGAAGTTAGAAAATCGAATAGACTTATTGACCAAGTAACTACTAATGATGGTGTAGATGAAGCGCAAAATAATAGTACTAATGTAATCAACACTATCCAACCAGAAATAGCGAAAAAACCAGCTGCTAAACAAGATATTAATACTGCAGTTTCGAACCAAAAAGCTTTAGTTAACCAAAATAGCGAGGCGACTCAAGAAGAAAAAGATGTCGCATTAGCTAAAATTGATGAAGAGGCGAAAAAAGCAATAGCCGCGATTGATGCAGCCACTACTAACGCTGAAGTGGATGAAGCAACATCTAGTAGTCAAAATACGATATCTGGTATTGTGCCTGAAATAGTAAAAAAAGCAGCAGCAAGACAAGCCATAGATGATGCTGCAAATGCTAAAAAAGAAGCAATTAATCAAACTCCTGATGCAACAGAAGAAGAAAAACAAGCAGCTATTGCAAAAGTAGATGCAGCTGTTACTGCGTCTAAAGCAGCTATTAATCAGGCAACGACTAATAATACTGTCGATCAAGCAAAAGATAACGGTAATACTGTTATTGCAAGCATTCAACCGGAAGTAAGTAAAAAAGCAGCAGCTCGTAAAGCCATAGATGATGAAGTTGTAGCGAAGAAAGCTGAAATTGACACTGTCAATGATGCAACAGAAGAGGAAAAACAAGCAGCAAAAGATAAAGTTGATGTTGAAGCTGAGAAAGCAAAAGCTGCAATTAACCAAGCAGTAACGAATAGTGATGTTGATGGTGCTCAAACGTCAGGAGTCAATACAATTTCTGCCATTCAACCAGATATCGTGAAAAAAGCAACTGCTAAACAAGCGATAGATGATGCAGCTAATGCTAAAAAATTAGAAATTGATAATAATAGTGAAGCTACTACAGAAGAAAAAGAGGCGGCAAAAGCCAAAGTTGATAACGAAGTTACCAAAGCAAAACATGCTATAGACCAAGCAACGACTAATGCAGATGTCGATCAAGCAAAAGATAATGGTAATAATGCAATCACTGCCATACAGCCTGACATTGTGAAAAAAGCAACAGCTCGTAAAGCGATAGATGATGCAGCTATTACGAAAAAAGCATTAATTGATCAAGAAAATACAACTACTCAAGAAGAAAAAGAGGCAGCAAAAGCCAAAGTTGATGCAGAAGTACAAAAAGCAAAACAAGCGATCACAGATGCAAGCTCTAACAGTGACGTTGATCAAGTACAAAATAGTGAAACAAATACTATTTCAAATATACAAGCAGAGGCAATAAAAAAAGCAGAAGCAAAACAAGCGATAGATGATGCTGTTACTGCTAAGAAAAACGAAATTGATCAGCACCCAACCGCTACAACGGAAGAAAAAGAAGCAGCTAAAGTCAAAGTAGATGAAGAAGCAACAAAAGCAAAAGCAGCAATTGATCAAGCAACTACAAACGATACAGTGACTCAAGCAAAGGATGAAGGTACAAATACTATTCATAATATTCAACCAGAGTCTATTGAAAAAATAAGAGCGAAACAAGCCATCGATGAAGCTGTGACGAATAAAAAAGCATTAATTGATCAAGATGATACAACTACAACAGAAGAAAAAGATGCTACTAAACAAAAAGTCGATAGTGAAGCTTCTAAAGCAAAACAAGCGATTGATCGTTCAACTACAAACGATGCAGTTCATACAGAGAGAGATCATGGAATTACAGCTATCAATAATATCCAACCAGAAGCTATTAAAAAAGCAGAAGCAAAACAAGCCATTGATGTATTAGTTACTGCTAAAAAGCAAGAAATAGATAATAATAATGATGCAACTCAAGAAGAAAAAGATGCGGCTAAATCTAGAGTAGATGAAGAAGCAACAAAGGCAAAAGCAGCAATCGATAAGTCAACATCCAATGATGATGTCGATCAAGCAAAAACATCTGGTGTTAATACAATTACATCAATTCAACCGGAAGTAATTAAAAAAGTAGAAGCAAAACAAGCCATTGATGTATTAGTTACTGCTAAAAAGCAAGAAATAGATAATAATAATGATGCAACAACGGAAGAAAAAGAAGCAGCAAAATCTAAAGTAGATGAAGAAGCAACAAAAGCAAAAGCAGCAATTGATCAAGCAACAACAAATAACAGTGTTGATCAAGCAAAAACATCTGGTGTTAATATTATTGAATCAATTCAACCAGAAGTTATTAAGAAATCAGAAGCAAAACAAGCGATTGATGAACAAGCTAAAGTTAAAAAATCAAAGCTGGAAGAAGATTCAACAACTACTAAAGAAGAAAAGGACGCGGCTAAAGCAAAAGTAGATGAAGAAGCAACAAAAGCAAAAACAGCAATTGATAATTCAACTACTAATAACGAAGTAGACCAAGCTAAAACGACAGGCGTAACAGCAATAACTAATATTCAAGCAGAAGCTATCAAAAAAGCAGAAGCAAAACAAGCGATAGATGATGAAGTTGTAACTAAAAAAGCACAAATTGATACAGTTGCTAATGCAACACAAGATGAAAAAGAAGCAGCAAAATCTAGAGTAGATGAAGAAGCAACAAAAGCTAAAGCAGCAATTGACAACGCAATAACAAATAACGATGTCGATCAAGCAAAAACATCTGGTGTTAATATTATTGAATCAATTCAACCAGAAGTAATTAAGAAGGCGGAAGCTAAGAAAGCGATTGATGATGAAGTTGTTGCTAAGAAAAAAGCCATTGATGACAACTTTAATGCTACTAAAGAAGAGAAAGATGTAGCAAAAAATAAAGCTGATGAAGAAGGTGCAAAAGCTAAGCAAGCAATAGACCAAGCTAACACAAATGATGAAGTAGACCAAGCTAAAAATAATGGTCATACTAAAATAGCACCGATTGAACCAGAAACAATTAAGAAAGCAGAAGCTAAGCAAGCCATCGATGAAGTTGCTAAAGCAAAAAGAACTCAAATTGACGAAACACCTAATGCAACTAAAGAAGAAAAAGACGCTGCACACAAAAAAGTTGATGAAGAAGTTACAAAAGCTAAAACAATAATTGATCATGCTATAACAAACAATGATGTCGACCAAGCTAATGGTAATGGCACAAATACAATAAATAGTGTAACTGTTGAAGTGATCAAAAAAGATCAAGCAAAAAAAGCCATCGATGATTTAGTTAAAGTGAAAAAAGCAGAAATTGATAAGGTTAATGATGCTACAAAAGAAGAGAAGGAAGCTGCGAAAACGAAAGTTGATGAAGAAGCTACGAAGGCTAAAAGTAACATCGATAATGGAATAACAAACCATGATGTTGATGAAGCTAAAACGTTAAGTAGTAAAGTTATCAAATCAATTCAACCTGACACAATGAAAAAATCTCAAGCTAAAAAAGATTTAGATTCTATTGCTAAGACTAAAAAGTCAGAAATTGACAAAAATCATCAAGCAACTCATGAAGAGAAAGAAGTTTCTAAATCAGAAGTAGACAATATTATTAAAAAGGCTAAAAAAGCTATTGATCACGCTGCAACTAATAATGATGTTGATAAAGTGCACGCTAAATTTAAAAATGAAATTTCTAAAGTTCAAGTAATTGCTAAGAAAAAACAAGCTGCTAAGGATAAAATTAAAACAATTGCACAACAGCAAAAAGAAAAAATTAACCATCAAAATGGATTAACGGATGAACAAAAACAAAAAGCAATGCATTTGATTAATGAAATTACTAGAAAAGCATTGTTAAAAATAGATAATGATAGTTCAAACCGAGATGTCGATAGCACAACTAAAAAAGCCATTGAAGATATTCTTAAAGTTGCGCCAATGCCTTCAAAACAAGGTCAAAAATTAGATAATGCCAATGGATATTATCCTAAGTTAGGATTTGATAATGGTAATAATGATTTTAACCACTTAACTTTAGGTAAAGCTAATAAACAATTACCAAATACTGGTGGAAATCACAGAAGTGAATTACCATTAATAGAATTAACTTTAATTAGTGGATTCTTCTTAATCTTAACATCACGTAAAAGAAAAGAAGATAAAAACTAAATAATATAAGAACAAGCCTCACATAGTCGTGAGGCTTGTTTTTTAGTATTAGGCACAATTAAAATGTATATAATAATAATATAATTTAAGCACATTTAAATTTGATGAATGTTCCATTACAATTAAAAATTTATTCTGGTTATTTCGGATAATCGATGATATTATAAAAAAGTATGATATCAATTGTATAAAATCATATGTAAAAAATTTAATAACACACTTTACTATTCATTATTACTACTACAACAAGACAACAACATCAAGGAGGAACAATAATGAATCTTTTTAAAAAACAGAAATTTAGTATTCGTAAATTTAGTGTAGGAATATTTTCCACTGTTATAGCTACACTGACTTTCTTTTCACATCCAGGTCATGCAGCAACACAAGAAGAAGAAAGTAATTCTTCGCAAATCACCTCACAACGTGTTAACTCTCAAAATGAAAATAAATCAAATATTAGTGATAAACAAATTAATACTCTTAGAACAATTAATACAAATGAAACAGCAACTACCAACCATGGAGAAGCAACAACGAATAACTTAGATGTTAATTCAAATAATGAACAACTTTCTGATTCAGAAAAAAATAATTCTGAATCTATTTCTGCATCCAATGCTGCTTTACATTCAAGTAGTACTGTAACTAATGAAACGATTAATAACGTTAATAAAACGAATCAAGTTGAAAATGAAAAACCTAAACATCACAGAGCAAAAAGATCTGCTGATAGCGGTGCTGCGACAGCAAATTCTGATGTTATGCGTAATAACGAAGTTAACTCAAATCAATTCGTAAATGGTACGTTTACAGATACATCAAATGGTGCGGTTATACCTACTAATGCAACTACTTCAGAAATGAATGATGCTAATAAAGTTACTGGTTGGCAGGTTAATAACGCTGACCAAACACAAATTCCACTTATATGGGGACCTAAAGCACTTCCACCATATAATCCATATGTGTTTAATTTAACAAAAAATAAGGTTGCTGCCGTTCTATCAAAATACACAGGAAATAATACTCCAGATAACGATAAAACCGTCGGACCTATTTATCAAGATATTGACGTTACACCTGGTTCTGAACTCCAATTGGAATTTATAGGAACTTCAATGGGGAATACGAACGGTATTAATGGGGTTAAAGTTTCTATTTTTGATGGTAATAATCCAACAGATTTACTTTATTCAGGTAGACCTAACACTGCTGGTAAATCCTTCGGTGTATTTAGAGGTGTATTCAATGTGCCTGATAATGTGACTAAACTTAGATTTTTATTTGAAACTTTTGACAAGAGAAGTTATGAGAGTGCTGGTGGAAGTAGATTATTGAAAGGAAGCAATAATTTCGGTGGTAGTGGATTAGCTGATGTTAAGTTGAACAGTGGTGCATATTTAAAAGCGACTACACATCAAACTGAATACACATCTACATCATCATCAACAACTGCCACTCAAGTTGATGCCACTTTAGAAGTTTCAATAGAAAATAAAGGTCATGCCCGTTCAAATAAAACGCAATACAAAGTTACCTTACCTGAAGGTGCAAAATTTGTTTCAGCAACAAATGCTAGATCTAACTATAATTCTGCAACTAGAGAATTAACACTAAATATAGATAGAATTGACCCTGGTACAACTAAAGATATTACTTATACCGTTACGTTACCAGCTTCTGTACCAATTAAGAAAGATTTTGAAGCAACGTTATTATATGTAACTGAAGGAATTAATATGAATAGACGTAATGGTAGTCGTGACTTTGGTTCTTCAGCTGACGACAATTATTTCAGATACGGTGGAACAAACATTTACATTAAATCTGAATCTGATCAAAAAAGAGGCAACACTTCTATAAATCGACAAACTGTCACTGTTAAAATGTTTAAAGATGCGCTACAACAAAAGGTAAACGAGATAACGACTCAATTACAGCAATTAAACCGCAGAGATTACTCATCAGAGGCATGGTCTGCAATGCAAAATGTACTAAATCAATCTAGACAAGTTTTAGATGAAAATGATGACACACCAATTAGTGATAGAAAGAGCCAGGCAAATATTAATGATTTAACACTACAGTTAGATAAAGAGAGAGCAAAACTTGAAGTTGATAAAGTTGCGAAAGAACGTCAAGCCATTATTAATGCTAATAATGATGCAACGCTAGATGAAAAAGAAGCTGCGCTCAACGTATTAAAGTCGAACTTAAGAGACAAAAATAATAGTATAGATGAATCTCACACAAGTGATGAAGTAACTCAAGTTAAAAATATAGCAATTGATGCTATAAGTGCATCAGATGTTACGCCAATTGTTAAGCAACGTGCAATACAAGCATTAGAAAGTAAAGCAAATGAAAAACTTGTTGCACTTGAAAATAATATTGATGCAACATTTGAAGAAAGAGAAATTGCGAAAACAAAGGTTAATGAGGAACTCATTAATGCTAAGAAAGAGATTGGAAATGCAACTACGAATCAAGAAGTAGATGCAATCAAAACGGATAGTGATAATGCAATAGATCAAGTTCAAACTAATGCAGTAATGAGAAATAAAATGAAACAAGCATTAGAACGAGCAATAGCTTCGAAAAAAGCGGAAATAGAAAGAAATGAAGATGCTACAGAAGAAGAGAAATTAGCAGCGAAAAATAAAATCGATGAAATTGCCAATCATGCTCGCACAAACATTGAACGTGGTGTACACAATGATGATGTAACTACTGCTAAAAATAATGCAGTAAATATGATTGGTAGTGTACAAGTTGATGCTGTAAAAAAAGCAGAAGCAAAATCGGCAATTGATGAAGCTGCTAGAGTAAAAAAAGCGGCAATAGATCAAGTTACAAATGCGACGGATGAAGAGAAAGTAATTGAAAAAGCAAAAATTGATGAAGCAGCACTAAATGCTAAAAACGCCATTGATAATGCTACGACTAATACGGGTGTAGACATGGCGAAAATTAATGGTGAAGATTCAATCAATAATATTCAACCAGAAGTTCAAAAGAAAGACCAAGCGAATTCAGCATTAGATGAAGCAGTCCGTATTAAAAAAGCGGAAATAGACAAAATAACAAATGCGACGGATGAAGAAAAAGCAGCTGCAAAAGCCAAAGTAGATGAAGCTGTGACTGCAGCGAAGAATGCGATCGATCATGCAACAAATAATGCGGGTGTAAATACAGCTAAAACAAACGGTATAACTACAATTAACAACGTTCAACCTATAGTTGTTAAGAAAGATGAAGCGAAAGCAGCGATAGATGAAGCAGCGCGTAATAAGAAAAATGAAATTGAGCAGGTACCAAATGCGACAGAAGAAGAAAAAGTAGCCGCAAAAACAAAAGTAGAAGAAGCAGCAACAATAGCGAAAAATGCAATCGATCAAGCAACAAACAATACAGATGTGGACACAGCAAAAAGTAGTGGCATAGATTCAATTAATCATGTCCAAATGACGGTAGTTAAGAAAGATGAAGCAAAAGCAGCAATAGATAATGCGGCAACAGCTAAGAAAGAAGCAATAGATCAAAATACAAATGCGACGGACGAAGAAAAAGCAGCTGCAAAAGCCAAAGTAGATACAGCTGTGACAGCAGCGAAGAATGCAATCGATCAAGCGACAAATAATGCGGGAGTTGATACAGCAAAAAGTAGTGGCACAAATTCAATCAATCAAGTACAACCAACGGTAGTTAAGAAAGATGAAGCAAAAGCAGCAATAGAAGAAGCGGCAACAGCTAAGAAAGAGGAGATTAATCGAACTCCGAATGCGACGGATGAAGAAGAAGCAACGGCGAAAGCAAGAGTAGATAAAGCTGTGAAAGTTGCAAAAAATGCGATAGACCAAGCAACTAATAACCAAGGTGTGGACACAGCCAAAGAAAGTGGGATTGAAACAATCAATCAAGTCCAAGCAACGGTTGTTAAAAAAGCCGAAGCGAAAACGTCGATAGATGAAGCCGCAACAGCTAAGAAAGCGGAGATAGATCGAAATGCAAATGCGACAGAAGAAGAAAAAATAGCTGCAAAAGCCAAAGTAGATGACGTTACAAGATTAGCTAAAGTTGCGATAGACCAAGCAACTAATAACCAAGGTGTTGACACAGCAAAAAGTAGTGGCATAGATTCAATTAATCATATTCAACCAGCGGTTGAGAAAAAGGATCAAGCAAAAGCAGCAATTGATAATGCGACAACAGCTAAGAAAGCGGAGATAGATCAAAATGCAAATGCGACAGAAGAAGAAAAAGTAGCGGCGAAAGTAAAAGTAGATGAAGCTGCAAAAGTTGCGAAGAGTGCAATAGATCAAGCAACAAATAATGTAGGAGTAGATGTAGCTAAAGAAAGTGGAATCGAGTCGATCAATAATATTCAACCAACGGTTGAGAAAAAAGACCAAGCAAAAGCAGCGATAGATAATGCGGCAACAGCTAAAAAAGTAGCAATAGAACAAAACACAACTGCGACGGATGAAGAAAAAGCGGACGCAATAGCAAAAGTAGAAGCAGCTGTGACAGTGGCGAAGAATGCGATTGATCAAGCAACAAACAATACGGGTGTGGACTCAGCAAAACAAAGCGGAATCGAATCAATTAATCAAATTCAGCCGACAGTGGTTAAGAAAGATGAAGCAAAAGCAGCAATAGATGGAGCAGCTACAGCTAAGAAAGAAGCAATAGATCAAAATACAAATGCGACGAACGAAGAAAAAGTAGCGGCGAAAGCAAAAGTAGATGAAGCTACAAAAACTGCGAAGAGTGCAATAGATCAAGCGACAAATAATGCAGGAGTAGAGACAGCTAAAGAAAGTGGAATCGAGTCGATCAATAATATTCAACCAACGGTTGAGAAAAAAGACCAAGCAAAAGCAGCGATAGATAATGCGGCAACAGCTAAAAAAGCAGAGATAGATCAAAATGCAAATGCGACAGAAGAAGAGAAATCTGCTGCAAAATTAAAAATTGATAAAGTAGTAGCTTCTGCGAAAAGAAAAGTAGAACAATCGACAAGTAATGATGAAGTAGAGACAGCAAAAAATAATGGTGTAGACTTAATCAATCATGTTCAATCAACGGTAGTTAAGAAAGCTCAAGCAAAAGTATTGATAGATGAAGCTGCTGATATTAAGAAAGAGGAAATAGATCGAAACACGAATGCGACAGAAGAAGAGAAATCTGCTGCAAAAGCGAAAGTAGACGAAGCTGTGACAATAGCGAAAAACGCAATAGACCAAGCAACTAATAACCAAGGTGTGGACACAGCCAAAGAAAGTGGAATTGAATCAATCAATCAAGTGCAACCAACGGTTGTTAAAAAAGATGAAGCAAAATCAGAAATAGACAACGCGGTACAAGCAAAGAAAGTAGAGATAGATCAAAACGCAAATGCGACAGAAGAAGAGAAATCTGCTGCAAAAGCAAAAGTAGACGAAGCCGCAACAACAGCAAAACAAGCGATAGACCAAGCAACTAATAACCAAGGTGTGGACACAGCAAAAGAAAATGGAATTGAATCAATCAACAATGTCCAACCAACGATTGTTAAAAAAGCTGAATCAAAAGCGTCTATAGATGAAGCTGCTACAGCTAAGAAAGCAGAGATAGATCGAAACTCAAATGCGACAGAAGAAGAAAAAGTAGCCGCAAAAGCGAAAGTGGACGAAGCTGCAAAAGTTGCGAAGAATGCAATAGATCAAGCAACAAATAATGCAAGCGTAGGCACTGCAAAAGCAACTGGCGTAGAAGCAATTAATCAAGTACAACCAACGGTTGTTAAAAAAGATCAAGCAAAAGCAGAAATAGACAACATTGCACAAGCTAAGAAAGCGGAGATAGATCAAAACGCAAATGCGACAGAAGAAGAAAAAGTAGCCGCAAAAGCAAAAGTAGACGAAGTTGCAACAGCAGCAAAACAAGCGATAGATCAAGCAACTAATAACCAAGGTGTGGACACAGCAAAAGAAAGTGGAATAGATTCAATAAATCATGTCCAACCATCTGTTGTTAAGAAGGACCTAGCTAAAGCAGCAATAGAAGAGGCAGCGACAGCTAAGAAAACAGATATAGACCACAATTCTAATGCGACAGAAGAAGAAAAAGTAGCTGCAAAAGCAAAAGTAGATGAAGCAGCAAAAGTTGCGAAGAATGCGATAGATCAAGCAACAAATAATGCAGGCGTAGACACAGCAAAAGAGAGTGGAATCGATTCAATCAATCAAATTCAACCAACCGTAGTTAAAAAAGCTGAATCAAAAGCAGAAATAGACAGTGCGGTACAAGCTAAGAAAGCAGAAATAGATCAAAATGCGACTGCGACAGAAGAAGAAAAAGCAGCAGCAAAAGAGAAAGTAAATGAAGCAGCAAAAGTTGCGAAGAATGCGATAGACCAAACAACAAATAATGCAGACGTTGACAGGGTAAAAGAAAAAGGAATCGATTCAATCAATCAAATTCAACCAACGATAATTAAAAAATCTCAATCAAAAGCACTGATAGATGAAGTCGCTGATAGTAAAAAGGCAGAAATAGATGAAAATACAAATGCGACAGAAGAAGAGAAAACAGCAGGGAAAGCAAAGGTAGATGAGTTCGCAACAAATGCGAAAAGTGAAATAGATCAAGCAACTAATAATTCAGGAGTGGATGCAGCAAGACTAAAAGGAATCGATTCAATCAATCAATTCCAACCAACGACTGTTAAGAAGGATCAAGCTAAAGTAGAAATAGACAACGTTGCACAATCTAAGAAAGCAGAAATTGATCAAAATGCAAATGCAACAGAAGAGGAGAAATCTGCTGCAAAAGCAAAAATAGATAAAGCAGTAAAAATTGCGAAGAGAAAAATCGATCAAGCGACAAATAATGCCGAAGTTGAAGAAGCAAAAAATAATGGCGTAGGCTTAATCAATCAATTCCAACCAACGGTAATCAAGAAATCTCAAGCAAAAGCGCTGATAGATGAAGTTACTGATAGTAAGAAAGAAGAAATTGATCAAAATATAACTGCGACAGAAGAAGAAAAAGCAGCTGCGAAAGCAAAAGTAGATGAAATTGCAATGGCCGCTAAAAAGACAATAGATCAAGCAACAAATAACGCAGGTGTTGACGTAGCAAAAGGAAGTGGAATTGAATCAATCAACAATGTCCAACCAACGGTTGTTAAAAAAGCAGCTGCGAAAGCGTCGATAGATGAAGCTGCTACAGCTAAGAAAGAAGAAATAGATCAAAACACAACTGCGACAGAAGAAGAAAAAGTAGCCGCAAAAGCGAAAGTGGATGAAGCTGCAAAAGTTGCGAAGAATGCGATAGATCAAGCAACAAATAACGCAGGAGTGGACGCAGCAAAAGAGAGTGGAATCGAATCAATCAATCACGTCCAACCAACGGTTGTTAAAAAAGCCGAAGCAAAAGCGTCGATAGATGAAGCTGCTACAGCTAAGAAAGCAGAAATAGATCAAAACGCAAATGCAACAGAAGAGGAGAAATCTGCTGCAAAAGCAAAAGTAGATGAAGCCGCAACAGCAGCAAAACAAGCTATAGATCAAGCAACAAATAACGCAGGAGTGGACGCAGCAAAAGAGAGTGGAATCGAATCAATCAATCACGTCCAACCGGCGGTTGTTAAAAAAGATCAAGCAAAAGCAGAAATAGACAACGTTGCACAAGCTAAGAAAGCAGAGATAGATCAAAACGCAAATGCGACAGAAGAAGAAAAAGTAGCCGCAAAAGCGAAAGTGGACGAAGCTGCAAAAGTTGCGAAGAATGCGATAGATCAAGCAACAAATAATGCAGGCGTAGACACAGCAAAAGAAAGTGGAATTGAATCAATCAATCACGTCCAACCAACGGTTGTTAAGAAAGCTGAAGCAAAAGCGTCGATAGATGAAGTTGCTACATCTAAGAAAGCAGAGATAGATCAAAACGCAAAAGCGACAGACGAAGAAAAAGTAGCCGCAAAAACAAAAGTAGATGAAGCCGCAAAAGTTGCGAAGAATGCGATAGACCAAGCAACAAATAATGTAGGCGTAGACACAGCAAAAGAAAGTGGAATCGAATCAATCAATCACGTCCAACCAACGGTTGTTAAAAAAGCCGAAGCGAAAACGTCGATAGATGAAGCAGCTAAAGCTAAGAAAGCAGAAATAGATCAAAACGCAAATGCGACAGACGAAGAAAAAGTAGCTGCAAAAGCAAAAGTAGATGAAGCCGCAACAGCAGCAAAACAAGCTATAGATCAAGTAACTAATAACCAAGGTGTGGACGCAGCAAAAGAGAGTGGAATCGAATCAATCAATCACGTCCAACCAGCGGTTGTTAAAAAAGATGAAGCGAAAGCGTCGATAGATGAAGCCGCAACAGCAGCAAAACAAGCTATAGATCAAGCAACTAATAACCAAGGTGTGGACGTAGCAAAAGAAAGTGAAATTGAATCGATCAATCACGTCCAACCAACGGTTGTTAAAAAAGCCGAAGCAAAAGCGTCGATAGATGAAGCAGCTAAAGCTAAGAAAGCAGAAATAGATCAAAACGCAAATGCGACAGACGAAGAAAAAGTAGCCGCAAAAGCGAAAGTGGACGAATCTGCAAAAGTTGCGAAGAATGCGATAGACCAAGCAACAAATAACCAAGGTGTGGACACAGCAAAAGAAAATGGAATTGAATCAATCAATCAATGTCCAACCAACGGTTGTTAAAAAAGCCGAAGCGAAAGCGTCGATAGATGAAGCAGCTACAGCTAAGAAAACAGAGATAGATCAAAACGCAAATGCGACAGAAGAAGAAAAAGTAGCCGCAAAAGCAAAAGTAGATGAAGCCGCAACAGCAGCAAAACAAGCGATAGACCAAGCAACAAATAATGCAGGCGTAGACACAGCAAAAGAAAGTGGAATTGAATCAATCAATCACGTCCAACCGGTGGTTGTTAAAAAAGCCGAAGCGAAAGCGTCGATAGATGAAGCTGCTATAGCTAAGAAAGCAGAAATAGATCAAAATGCAAATGCAACAGAAGAAGAGAAATCTGCTGCAAAAGCAAAAGTAGCTGAAGCCGCAACAGTAGCAAAACAAGCGATAGACCAAGCAACAAATAACCAAGGTGTGGACACAGCAAAAGAAAATGGAATTGAATCAATCAACAATGTCCAACCAACGGTTGTTAAAAAAGCCGAAGCGAAAGCGTCGATAGATGAAGCAGCTACAGCTAAGAAAACAGAGATAGATCAAAACGCAAATGCGACAGAAGAAGAAAAAGTAGCCGCAAAAGCAAAAGTAGATGAAGCCGCAACAGCAGCAAAACAAGCGATAGACCAAGCAACAAATAATGCAGGCGTAGACACAGCAAAAGAAAATGGAATTGAATCAATCAACAATGTCCAACCAACGGTTGTTAAAAAAGCCGAAGCGAAAGCGTCGATAGATGAAGCAGCTACAGCTAAGAAAACAGAGATAGATCAAAACGCAAATGCGACAGAAGAAGAAAAAGTAGCCGCAAAAGCAAAAGTAGATGAAGCCGCAACAGCAGCAAAACAAGCGATAGACCAAGCAACAAATAATGCAGGCGTAGACACAGCAAAAGAAAGTGGAATTGAATCAATCAATCACGTCCAACCGGTGGTTGTTAAAAAAGATGAAGCGAAAGCGTCGATAGATGAAGCAGCTACAGCTAAGAAAGTAGAAATAGATCAAAATGCAAATGCGACAGAAGAAGAAAAGGTAGCCGCAAAAGCGAAAGTGGACGAATCTGCAAAAGTTGCGAAGAATGCGATAGACCAAGCAACAAATAACGCAGGAGTGGACGCAGCAAAAGAAAATGGAATTGAATCAATCAACAATGTCCAACCAACGGTTGTTAAAAAAGCCGAAGCGAAAGCGTCGATAGATGAAGCAGCTACAGCTAAGAAAGCAGAAATAGATCAAAATGCAAATGCGACAGAAGAGGAGAAATCTGCTGCAAAAGCAAAAGTAGACGAAGCCGCAACAGTAGCAAAACAAGCGATAGACCAAGCAACAAATAACCAAGGTGTGGACACAGCAAAAGAAAATGGAATTGAATCAATCAACAATGTCCAACCAACGGTTGTTAAAAAAGCCGAAGCGAAAGCGTCGATAGATGAAGCAGCTACAGCTAAGAAAGTAGAAATAGATCACAACGTAAATGCGACAGAAGAAGAGAAATCTGCTGCAAAAGCAAAAGTAGACGAAGCCGCAACAGTAGCAAAACAAGCGATAGATAAAGCGGTTAACAACTCTGAAGTCGATAATGCGATTGATGTAGGTAAAACGGCCATCAATAATATTGAAGCTGATAATTCAGCAAAATCAAAAGCAATTAAGCACTTACAGGAATTAGTCAAACAACAGATGACAAAAATAGATTCTAATCACTTGGCAACTGAAGAAGAAAAAGCCAAAGCAAAACAAATGATTAAACTACTTTTTGAAAAAGCTAAAATTGAAATAGAAAAAGCTAAAACATCTTATAAAGTGAAAAAAATAGATGCAGAATATAGCAAATTAATTACTAAAACTGTACCTGAAAATAAAGCTAAATTAATTGCTAAGAAAAAAATTGAAAAAATAGCTAGACAATTGAAAAATAAAATAAATAATATGAATGGTGTTTCAAATGAGGAAAAAGTTAGAATTAAAGTCATCATTGAACAAATAGTTAAAAAATCATTCAAAGATATTGATCTTGCTTCAAGAAATAATACAATAAATAAGATAGTAAATGATGTTAAACTTCAATTTGCAAATATTAAAATTAACAAGCAAAATAATAAAAAATCACTTAGCAATAATGAAAATGCAAGTGTGATAGTAACTACTGAACAACATAAAACTAATAAAGCCTATCATAAAGTTAGAAATGAAAAAGGAAGATATCAATTACCAAACACTGGTATAAATAATGATAAATCAAGTCCATTAATTTCATTCACATTTGTAAGTGGATTATTCTTAATTTTAAGATCAATGAGAAGAAGAGCGTCGAAGTAAAAAATCAGATTTATATTTAATGGATTGCAAGATGAATAGTAAACTCCCTAAGATTATTCTACATATTACTAGAATAATCTTAGGGAGTTCTTTTATTAAAATTTACCTGCTTCGTAACCTGCCACATGTCCTGTAACAAGTGCACTTGTAATATTATAGCCACCTGTATAGCCGTGAATATCTAATACTTCTCCACATAAAAATAATCCAGGTTGTAATTTTGACATCATCGTTTTTGGCCAAATTTCTTTTAAACTTACACCACCACCAGTTACAAAGGCTTTATCAATTGGTAAAGTGCCGTTCACTTTAAAAGTAAAGGCTTTAAAACAGTCAACTAATTTTTTTAGTTGTTGGTTTGATAGGTGATGATACGTAGTATTTTCATCGATTTGAGCTTGTTTGAGCATAAATAACAAATATCGTTCTTCTATAAGTCCTCTTAAACTGTTTTTTATATACTTATCAGGTTCTTCATTTAAAATAGATGTTATTTTTTCCTCTAGAACATGATTTTTGTATTCTGGAAAAACATCTAATTGCATATTAATTTCTTTTTTCTTTTGATTTTTTTGTTCTTTATAAACAAATTGACTACATCTTAGTGCTGCTGGTCCACTTATACCAAAATGAGTAAATATCATATCCATTTGATGGCTAATTCGTTTTTTACCGTTTTTCTTAAGTACAGATAATTCTACATCTTTAAGACTTAAACCTTTAAGCTTTTTGGATTTAATAAATTGTTCTGCTGAAGTAATAGGAACTTCAGTAGGGAAGAGTTCGGTAATGCTATGACCTAAACTTTCCGCAAACTTGTAGCCATCTCCAGTTGAACCTGTTTGAGGTACACTTGTGCCTCCAGTTGCAATGATGACACTTTTACTTAAAAATAAGCCTTTATCAGTTTTAACTTCAAATATCCCATTGTCTTCTACATTAATAGCATTGACGATCGTTTCTTCTTTAATATCGACTTTATTTTGTTTAATGGTGTTTACAAGTGTATCTACTACATCTTGAGATTTATTAGATACTGGAAACATTCGGCCGTGATCTTCTTCTTTTAATTTGACGCCTCTAGATTCAAAAAAGTGTATGATTGATTCGTTATCAAATACAGAAAATGGGCTATATAAAAATTTTCCATTGCCTGGTATGTTTTTTATTATTTCTGCATATGGTAATCGATTGGTAACATTACATCTACCACCGCCAGAAATTTTAAGTTTTCTACCTAAACCTTTCTTTTTCTCTAATAAAAGTACTTTTTCACTTTGTTCAGATGCGGCAACTGCAGCCATGAGTCCGCTAGGTCCACCACCTATGATTATTGTTTGATACATTGAGAAACCTCCGCCTTATTATCTTAGTGCTATTATTATAATTTAAATTACGATTGAATTCTTAACAATTTTAGTTATAATTTAAGATTGGTTCATTAACAAATGAATATATAACTTGATTTATTATGCGTTTAAACTTAAATTTAGTAAAACTATTAAAGTCATTAGTAAACAATTAGTATTTTGTGATATATTTTATAGTAATGCAAGCCCTTCAAAAAGGTTTTAAATTAAATAATTTGATTATTAAAAAGGCAGGAAGATTAAATATGAGTGAAAACAAGGAAATGGTAAGAGGTACCTTTCTCATTACATTAAGTATTCTAATAACTAAAATATTAGGTGTACTTTTTGTAATTCCTTTTTATGCCATTATGGGTGCAAATGCGGAAGAAAAGTTAGCACCATTTAACTATGCATATGTTCCATATAATATCGCAATTGCTATTGCAACAGCGGGAATACCATTAGCGGCCTCAAAATTTGTAGCTAAGTACAATGCTTTAGGTGCGTATAAAGTTGGACAAAAATTATATAAATCAAGTTTTATCGTGATGTCCATATCAGGAATAATAGGATTTTTAATTCTATTTTTCTTAGCGCCAGATATTGCTTCTTTAACATTAGGACGTAAAGAGGGCAAAGGCGGATGGACAATTGATGATATTACTTGGATCATTCGAGTGATAAGTATGGTAGTTGTATTTATACCGTTACTTGCTACATGGCGTGGTGTATTCCAAGGGTACGAATCCATGGGACCTACAGCTGTTTCTGAGGTAACAGAACAACTCGCTAGAATTGTGTTTATACTTATCGGAAGTTTCTTAGTATTAAATGTCTTTCATGGTTCTTACTTACAAGCAAATGGTGTAGCTACGTTTGCAGCCGCGATAGGTGCTATTGCTGGTTTACTAACGCTTTGGTACTACTGGCGAAAACGTAAGCCACATATTCAAAAAATGGTAGCATCTGATAATTCTGGACTAGATGTTTCTTATACTAAAATGTATAAAGAAATAATTTCATATAGTATTCCATTTGTTATTGTAAGTCTTAATTTCCCGCTATTTAATTTAGTGGACCAATTTACACACAATAATGCATTAGATGCAGCAGGATTCCATGCGAATAAAGACTATTTCTTTACTATCTTAAACTTTACAACAAACAAAATTGTTATGATACCAACATCATTAGCAGCGGGTTTTGCAGTTAGTTTAATACCATTTATTACCAAGACTTTTGCTGAAGGTCGCTTAACAGAAATGCATCGTCAAATTAGAACGTCTATTGGCGTATTAATGTACATAACAGTGCCAGCAAGTCTTGGAATAATGGCATTATCATCTCCTTTATACACTGTATTCTACCAATATAATCCAGATGGTAATAAAATACTATTTTACTATGCACCAGTTGCAATTTTAATTTCTTTATTAAGTGTAACTGCGTCAATGCTACAAGGGATTAACAAACAAAAATTAACAGTTTTTGTAATTTTAGGATCTGTGATTGTTAAATTAATCTTGAATATTCCATTAATTATGATATTCCATACAGCAGGTGCAGTTTTAAGTACAGCTATTGCGCTTACAGTCGCTAACATCGCGAACCTAATGATTTTGAAAATTTATGCTAAATTCCATTTTACAGATACATTTGTTCAAGTTGCTAAAATTTTCATTTATAGTTTAATCATGATGATAAGTGTTGAGGTTGTGTACTTTATTTTAAGCTTGTTCATATCTGTCGATCGTAAATCTGGAGCGTTTATTATTCTAATTATCGGCGTTATTGTAGGTGGTCTCATCTATGGCACAATTACAATTAAGAATAGATTGGCTGATGAGTTTTTAGGAGATTTACCTGGTAAAATTCGCCGAAAAGTTGGTTTCTTAAGATGAGATTAGATAAATTTTTAGCTAATATGGGTGTGGGAACACGTTCTGAGGTAAAGCAACTTTTAAAAAAAGGGAACGTTACAGTTAACGATTCGATAGAGAAATCACCTAAATGTCATATCGATCCAGAAGAGGATATTGTGATGGCAAACGGCAAACAAATTACGTTTATTAATCATATTTATATTATGCTCAATAAACCTAAGGGCTATATTTCAGCTACGCATGATGGAACGAATCGCACTGTCATAGATTTAATTCCAGAATATCAGCATTTAGATATCTTTCCTGTTGGTAGATTAGATAAAGATACTGAGGGATTATTGCTTATCACGAATGACGGTCAGTTTAGTCATGAATTGATGAGTCCCGTTAAACATGTATCAAAGACATATGAAGTCATCTCACAACATACGATATCTGATGATGATATTGAAGCTTTTAAGCAGGGGATCACGCTATCTGATGGACCAGTTAAACCTGCTTTACTAACAAGAGTAAATGAGACTACGTCACAGGTGACCATTTATGAAGGTAAGTATCATCAAGTTAAAAGGATGTTTCATGCCATTGAAAATGAGGTATTAGAATTAAAACGTCTTAAAATCGCTAATTTGGCGTTAGATGAAAATCTTAAATCTGGTGAGTATAAGTTACTCTCAGATGACGAATTAAAGCTTTTACAGCATTCATAAAGGAGAAGGTGTATACTATGTCTAAAACTACAGGCTTATTTAGAATTATTGCTGGTGTCGGTGCTGCAACTGCAGCAGTTGTATTATCTCGAAAAGAAAGTAGAGATAAATTAAAAGAGCAATATAATAAATACAAAGAAGATCCAGAAAGTTATAAAGAAAATGCAAAAGGATTAGCGAGCCAATTAGGTTCAAAAGCTAATGAAACAATTCAAGAGGTTAGAAATAACCCTCAAGAATACGCTAATCGCTTGAAAAATGATCCAAAATCATTTTTAGAAGAAGAAAAATCAAAATTTACTAATTTAGATGCAAACAAAGAAGATGCACTAGAAGAAGGTAAATTTGATGATGAAGGTGGCGCTACTGTTAATAATAATTTAAGAGTAGTCACTGAAGAAGATTTAAAGAAAAACAAAAATGCGTTAGAAGATAAAGATTAATTTTGTGATATATATAAGCGCATGAGAAATAACAATAGGATAATGCTACTTTGCCAATTTGTAGTAGCTGACTGAACTGAGAATACACTTAAATCATGCTTTTTCAGTTCTAGTCATCCTTGCGGGGGTGGGACAATGAATTTAAAAAGAATTCTGTCCCATCCTTTTTTTATAAATATGGAATGTAAGATTTGTATATAAAAAATTAAAGGTCATTGATATGTATGATTTGCACAAATTGCGTCATATAGCGTTTAAATATGGAGGTTTTATAAAATTTTTAACATAAATTTTTATAAAATCTATAAATATTCTGACATCTTACTGTAATTTTTCGTTATAGTTATGTAAAATAAACTGTATATTTATTGAAAAGGAAGTTGATCTCGAATGTGGAAAGAGAAAGTTCAAGAATATGAAGGTCAAATAATCGATGATTTGAAAGGTTTGCTTTCGATTGAGAGTGTCAGAGATGATTCAAAAGCATCTGATGAAACTCCAGTTGGTCCGGGGCCTCGTCAAGCGCTTGATTATATGTACGAAATAGCACAAAGAGATGATTTTTCTACCCATGATGTAGATCATATTGCAGGCAGAATTGAAGCAGGTAAAGGTGACGATGTTTTAGGTATTTTATGTCATGTCGATGTCGTGCCTGCAGGAGATGGATGGGACTCAGATCCATTTAATCCTGTGGTAACTGATGATGCAATTATTGCTAGAGGTACACTAGATGACAAAGGACCGACAATAGCAGCCTATTACGCAGTTAAAATTTTAAATGAAATGAAAGTTGATTGGAAGAAACGTATTCATATCATTATTGGTACAGATGAAGAGTCTGATTGGAAATGTACTGAAAGATATTTCCAAACGGAAGAAATGCCAGCATTAGGATTTGCACCTGATGCAGAATTTCCAGCTATTCATGGAGAAAAAGGAATCACAACTTTCGATTTAGTTCAAAATAGTACGTCTGAAGATCAAGATGAACCAGATTATGAATTGATTTCGTTTGAATCTGGTCAACGTTACAATATGGTACCTGATCATGCTCAAGCACGCGTATTTGTCAAAGAAAACATGACCGACGTTGTTCAGCATTTTGAACACTATTTAGATGAGCATAAATTACAAGGTGAGAGTGTCGTTGATAGTGGAGAGTTAGTCCTAACGGTTGAAGGTAAAGCCGTTCATGGTATGGATCCATCATTAGGTGTTAATGCTGGCCTATACTTATTAGATTTCTTATCAACATTAAATCTAAATCAAACAGCAAGAGAATTTGTAGACTTTAGTAATCGTTACCTTCACGAATCACATTTTGGTGAGAAGATGGGAATGAAATTCCATACAGATGTTATGGGCGATGTAACTACAAATGTTGGTATTATTTCTTATGATAATAAACATGCTGGCCGATTTGGCATTAATTTACGTTATCCACAAAATTTTGAATTTGAAGAAGCTATACAGCGATTTACTAAAGAAATTAAAGAATATGGATTTGATCTTGAATTAGGCAAAGTTCAGCAACCTCATTTTGTAGACAAAAATGATCCTTTTGTACAAAAATTAGTAACAGCTTATAGAAATCAAACTGGCGATATGTCTGAACCCTATACAATAGGTGGAGGTACATATGCTAGAAACCTTGATAAAGGTGTGGCATTCGGAGCCATGTTTGAAGATTCAGAGGATTTAATGCATCAAAAGAATGAATATATTACTAAAAAACAATTATTCAATGCAACAAGTATCTATTTAGAAGCAATTTACTCACTATGTGTGGAGGGATAAACTATGACAAAAGTATTTATTAACGGTGAATTTTACGATCAAAATGAAGCAAAAGTCTCTTATGAAGATCGTGGTTATGTATTTGGTGATGGTATTTATGAATACATTCGAGCATATGACGGGAAATTATTTACAGTTACAGAGCATTTCGAGCGTTTTATAAGAAGTGCTGTGGAAATACAATTAGATTTAGGATATACAGTCGAAGAATTAATTGATGTCGTTAGAGAATTATTAAAGGTAAATCAAATAAAAAATGGTGGCATTTACATCCAAGCTACACGTGGTGTCGCACCAAGAAATCATTCTTTCCCAACACCTGACGTAAAGCCTGTCATTATGGCATTTGCTAAAAGTTACGATCGACCTTTTGAAGATTTAGAAAACGGAATCAATGCAGCAACTGTAGAAGATATTAGATGGTTGCGTTGCGACATTAAAAGTTTAAACCTTTTAGGAAATGTACTTGCAAAAGAATATGCAGTTAAATACAACGCAAGTGAAGCAATTCAACATAGAGGCGATATCGTTACAGAAGGCGCTTCAAGTAATGTGTATGCAATTAAAGATGGTGCAATCTATACGCATCCCGTTAATAATTACATTTTAAATGGTATTACGCGTAAAGTAATTAAATGGATATCTGAAGATGAAGATATTCCATTCAAAGAAGAAACGTTTACTGTTGAATTTTTGAAAAATGCTGATGAAGTCATTGTTTCAAGTACATCTGCCGAAGTGACACCTGTTGTTAAGATAGATGGTGAGCAAGTTGGTGAAGGCAAAGTAGGACCTGTTACGCGCAAACTTCAAGAAGGATTTAATAAATACATTGAAACGAGAAGTAATTAATTAAATAAATAATTGATTATTAAAGAACGTACTGATTCTAAATTTATAGAATTTGAGTACGTTCTTTTTGATTTTATAATGTAAATAAATTTCATGAATTAAATTAAAAATACACAGTTTAAAGGTCTGGAAATGTGTTATAATAAAACCTAAAGATTGAAACGTAATTTAGCCATAATCGACTAGTAAAATGTATCTTTTTGTTTCTCATTTTCAGTTGAAAAAGAAGGCTAAAAATTATAAAATCATCATTGAGTGATAAAAGAGACGTATTTATTTAAATAAATGTTTGGGGACAGTAACATTTTATTTATAATAATGACTTATGTATAAAAATATAATTATTTTAGAAATATATAATCGTGTTTTCCAACAAACGATTATAACAAATTAGAATATATGGCTCTTGAAAACTATATTTCTCGAGCCATTTTCTAATTGAAAGTGAGGTGAACGAGTTGGAGCAGTTTTATCAATTAGGGTGGACACTTGATTCAGCAGGAGGTGCTTCTGGTGAAGCATATATGGCTGAACAGGACGGTCAAAAGCTATTCTTAAAGCGCAATTCTAATCCATTTATTGCAGCATTGTCAGCTGAAGGTATTGTACCTAAATTAGTATGGACCAAACGTATTGAAACAGGTGAAGTTGTCACAGCCCAACACTGGAAAAATGGCAGAGAACTTGAACCAGATGAAATGTATCAAGCACGTGTCGCTGCATTGCTTAAAAAGATTCATGGTTCTAAACCTTTACTGAATATGCTTAAACGTATGGAAATGGAACCCATCACGCCTAATATCATGTTGAAAAAGATTAATGCATCACTATCAAGAGAAGTATTAACGCATCACATTATTCGTAAATCATTAACATACCTTGAAGAACATATCCCCAATATGGATTCTCGTTTCTTTACGGTTGTACATGGAGATGTAAATCATAACAACTGGCTACTATCTGATAGAGATGAATTATTCTTAGTAGATTGGGAAGGCGCAATGATTGCCGATCCCGCTATTGATATTGGAATGCTGCTCTATAACTACGTTCCCGAAAAAAATTGGTCTGACTGGTTTAAGACGTATGGCGTAGAAGAAAGCATAGACTTAAATAAACGTATGAAATGGTACACAGTCATCCAATCAATTGGTATGGTTCAATGGTATGAAGAGCAAAAAAGATTCAAAGATATGAATAATTGGCTAAAATTTTTAAATGAGGTTATGAATAGTAATTTATTTATCTAAGGGAGATTTCAAGTATGAGAGTTCGCTATAAACCATGGGCGGAAGATTATTTAAAAGAACATCCTGATTTAGTAGATATGGATGGCACACATGCAGGAAAAATGTCAGAGTGGTTTGATAAAGAACAACCCATCTATATAGAAATTGGCTCTGGTATGGGGCAGTTTATAACAACGTTAGCCTCTAAATTCCCAGAAATTAATTTTGTATCTATGGAACGCGAGAAAAGTGTCATGTATAAAGTACTTGATAAAGTGAAAGAACAAGGCCTGACAAATTTAAAAATGATATGTAATGACGCTATAGAATTAAATGAGTATTTCAATGATGGTGAAGTTGCACGTATTTATTTAAATTTTTCTGACCCATGGCCGAAAAAAAGACACGCTAAACGTCGATTAACATATCATACTTTTTTAGAGCTATATCAACAAATCCTTAAAGAAGATGGAGAAATCCATTTTAAAACGGATAACAGAGGCTTATTCGCGTTTAGTTTAGAAAGTATGTCGCAATATGGTATGTACTTTACTAAATTAAATCTCAATCTTCATGAAGAAGATGATGAAGACAATATATTGACAGAATATGAGAAGAAATTTTCCGATAAAGGTTCTAGAATTTATCGAATGGAAGCAAAATTTCATAAAGGCATCGAACATTAATTTAAAGTTGTGACTTAGATCGTCATGAAAATTCACGGTAGATAGTGAGATTAAGTGAACGCTAATACACCACTTGTTATAGTTTGAAATGTCATTTTAAGAGTGGAACATTGAATTCGCCAAGAATTCTGTTCTGCTCTTTTCTGTTTATATATTCGGCTCTTCGTCAAATCGGACTGATGAGTCCTAATATTGAGATTAAGCAACCTTAGGTTGTTTAATCTCTTTTTTTGTTGTTGAGGCAAATAGTCGCGAAGTTATAATAATTCTATTACGTAAATTATCATAATTTCTATAACCAAAAGATACACTTTTAATGAGTTTGATTTTATTATTAATTCCTTCTAAAGGAC